>JBEKTF010000048.1:0-31034 GCA_049516355.1 Bryobacteraceae bacterium
GCGGTCGCGGGGCAACCGCGCGATCGCGAGATCATTCTCTACTGCGGATGCTGCCCGTTTGACAAGTGCCCGAATATTCGACCCGCATTTGCCGCGCTCCATGAAATGGGATTCACGCGTGTTAAAGCGATGGTCGTCCCGACGAATCTCAAAACCGACTGGATCGACAAGGGCTACCCCACCGACAAAAGCGCAGACAAGCCCGCCGAGTAGACTGAAAGACTTATGCCACGACGCTTGGTTAGCGCATGCGGGCTCGCCGCAGCAATCCTGTTCTCGACGGTTCCCTTACTGGCGCATCATTCGTTCGGCGCGGAATACGACGCCAACAAACCCATTACCCTCACGGGCGTGGTCACGAAGATTGAGTGGACCAATCCACACAGCTTTTTCTATATCGATGTCAAAGACGACAACGGGAACGTGGCCAACTGGAAGTTCGAAGGCTATCCGCCGGGCGTGTTGTACCGGACCGGCTGGAAGCGGGACGTCACCATGAAGCCCGGCGACACCGTGAAGGTTTTCGGCTGGCAAGCGCGGGACGGCACACATTGGGCGCATTCGCGCGAGGTGACCATGGCCGACGGCAAAAAGCTTTTCTTCGGGCCCCCGGCAGGCACGGGTGACGGCGGAGCTACGCCGGCAGTGGATGTAAAGTGATGCGAGGACTGGCTTCATTTGCCATAGTGCTCATGGCGTGGCTGCCGGTTCCGATGCCAGCACAGAAAACGCCGCCCCAGAAGAAAAGTGCTTTCCCGCGCATGCCCGACGGAAAGCCGAACCTGACCGGTGTATGGCAGGGCGGCAGTACCGCTCGCGGGACATGGGAGGAAGCCAACCGGGGCACAGGTCTGGGTGGTACCGGGCTCGATCCTTCGGCGCCCGGGGTTCTTTCCGCTTCGGATCGTCCGGCCAACCGCGAGCCCGCTCCCTATCAGCCGTGGGCAGCCGCGAAGGTCATGGAATCGTACAAGATCAGGGGCATCGACGATCCCACGGCACGATGCCTGCCGCCGGGGGTCCCGCGAACTCCGCTACTGGGACTCTTCCCCACGCAAATCGTACAGACTCCCGAACTGATCGTGATTCTCTATGAATACATGAGCGCGTCGCGCTTGATTCGGATGAACGCAAAACATCCCGACGATTGGATCCCGAGTTACATGGGCGATTCGACAGGGCACTGGGACGGCGACACGCTCGTAGTGGACACTACCGGTTTCAACGACAAAACGTGGCTGATTGGCACCGGTACCTTTCACACGGAAGCGCTGCACGTCACGGAGCGCTACACCCGCGTGGATAAGGACCAGATCAACTACGACGTAACCATGGAAGATCCCGGCGTGCTGACGAAGCCATGGGTGATTCACTCAAACCTGATGTTGCGGGAAGGCACGCGCCTGCAGGAGTATGTGTGCGCCGAGAACAATCTGGATCCCGGGCACTATGAGGACCTCTTAAAGGGCGGGATCAAGTTCACGCGACCCTGACCAGGGGGACGCGAGTTTAAGTCACGTGTTCCAACGGTGCCGAAACTGTGATCGCGACACCACGTCCAGGCGCGGTTTGAAGCTGAAAACTCGCATGGATGAGACGAGCCCGCTCCTCCATGCTGACCAGCCCCAGGCCACCCTGGCCGCGCATCGCCTCGCGGTCGAAACCGGGCCCACTGTCCTGAATCGCGAGGGTCAAACGGGAATCGTCGCCGGTCAGCCGGATTTGGGCAGCGCTGCCGGCGGCATGTCTTGCGATGTTTCGCAAGGCCTCCTGGGCGATGCGGTAGAACGAACTGGCGATCTCCGGCGCAACCTCGGCGGGAGCGCCTGAAGCGCTGAACTCCACGGGGATCGCGGTTCGTCTGGAAAACTCGCGGGCATAAGCGCTCAGCGCGACGGTAAGGCCGAGGAGATCGAGCGTGGAGGGATGCAGCGCGTGCGCCATTCTCCGCAGATCGTTCGAGAGCTGCGCGGCGGTGTCCCGAATCGCCAACAGCGTCTGTTTTTCGCTCTCGAGGGACGGTGGGAGCGTTTGCTCCAGGGCTTCGATGTCGAATTGAAGCGTTGCCATGTTCTGGCTGATGTCGTCGTGCAGTTCGCGGGAAACGCGGCGGCGCTCCTCATCCTGGGCATGCAAAAGACTGCCGGTCAGAGCGCGTAGTTCCTCGCGGCTCGATCGCAAGGCGTCTTCGGTTTCATGCAGCGCAACGGCGACCTGTTCCGCGCTTTGCTTCAGACGCACCTGCTCCTTCGCCATAATCTGCTGTGCGTGCTTGTGCGCGGTTATATCCTGGACGGCGATCAGAATCTGATGCTCGCCTTGCTGGCGGACGCGCCTCGCGCTGATCAGAACCGTGCGCTTGCCAACGCCCGGGATCTCCTGGAAACACTCCAGGTCCTCGGAGGACGTTTCCCGTTTCGAGAGCCGATCCAACGCGTGCTTGAGTTCGGGCAGGCCCCATTGCGCCTTGCCGATTTCGTCGAGCGCCCGGTCTTTAACCTCCGCGGACCGGTAGCCGTAAGCCGCGAGGAATGCCTGGTTCGCGACTCTCACGTGAAGGTCGTTCTTCAGCACCAGCAAAGGAATCTGAACCGATTCGACAATGGACTCCGCGAACTCGCGCGCCGAATCCGCCGCGGTCTGCGCCCGGTGCAACTGGTCGATATCGAGCATTGTCAGCACAGCTCCCGCAATGCGGTTATCGCTGGCGCGATAGGGACGAACGCGCAGTACATTCCATCGGCCTTCCCGATCCAGCAATTCCATCTCTTCCCCGGTCGAGGTATCGATGACGCGCCGTATCATCGACTCGAAACGGTCGCCGAGGCGCAAGCGGGCGTCGCCGATCGGCCGGCCGCCGTCGACTGGCCGGACGTTGAACAAACGTTCCGCGGAGGGAGTTACGAGCCTGATTCTCAGATCGTTGTCCACCATAAGAATAGGCAGAGTAGTGCTGCTCAGCAGGTTCGCGAGATCGTCGTTCAATTGGCCGAGCTGCCGATTTTGATTCTGCAGTTCCTCATTGAGGGTATTCAACTCCTCATTGGTCGATTGCAACTGCTCCCGGGAAGTCTGCAGCTCTTCGTTGAAGGTCTGTAACTCTTCGATGCCGAACTGGATTTCCTGGTTGGCCGAAAGGAGTTCCTGGTTCGCCGCATCGCGCTCGGCGAGGGTTGCCTGCAGACGCCGATTGGCGAACGTCAGTTCATGCCGCATCCGCTCGATGGCAGTCCCGGAATCCTTCGCGGAACCCTCGCTCAGCACAACTGCAATGCCACCCACTTCGCGGATCGCGTCAAGTCCGAGCACGCCATCCGCATCCAGCCCGGAGAGGACGACGGCCATCGCCGAAGCCTTGCGATCGAGAGCCAGCGATTCGAGGAAATAATCGATGGGCCGCAAAGCACCGCGCTGTTCGCGGCGCGGCGCCTTTGCCAGCACGGAACCGGTGATTCGCATGAGCGTATTCGGCGGAATCACGTATGCGTGGTTTGGCTCGATTGCGGTCTTTCGCGCAACCTCCATGACAGGCATGACTGTGGCGGCCGCCAGAACGGAGGCCAAGGCACCGGCAGACTCCGAAGAACGATGCGGGATGAAGGCAAAAGCCATCCCGGTATTGGAAGGAACCTGTTGCAGGAGCCGTGTGAAAGCCGCGACGCCCGCGGCCGACGCGACCACTCCCACCACGGGGAACGTCGACCCGCGGAATTCATCGTGCTCGCGTTGTGAGGAACGGTCCGCTTTTTGCATTATGCGTCTAAGTCCCTGAGCGACTGTATGATGCTCCCCTCGGGCAATGGTGTCAATCGTGTTACCGATAGTACTCGTCTATTGCAATCCGAGAACCAGGCCGGAAGGCAGGGCTTCGCCGAAGATGCGGCCGAGGGCTCGTTCGTCGCGTTCTGTTTCCCCTTCCAGTTGAGCGATCAACTGAGGTTCGGTGAGCCGGGCGCGGACCGCGGCGAAGGTTGTGGGCGATATGTCGCGGACCGGGTCGCCCGTTCGACGCGCGAGTGACACCAGGGCGTCGTCGGCTTTCGGCACAGTCAGAAGCGCTTCGATCCAGCGGGACGAGATGGACGGAGCCAGAACCTGATTTGCCGGCCCGTAAAACAACTGGCGCGCACCGAGACGCGAGAGACACCAGAGCACGTAATCCTCTTTCGGTTGTTTCATCAGCGCATCGCCGAGCTGGGCACGGGTGACGGCGGGAATCAATTCCATGCTGGACGCGGTGCGCCACATTTCGCGCAGCAGGCTGTTGTTGATTCTCTGCGGTTTTTTGCCCGGCTTTGGAAGCAGGAAGGGGAGCAGGCGCTG
Organism: Bryobacteraceae bacterium; assembly: GCA_049516355.1. GTDB lineage: Bacteria > Acidobacteriota > Terriglobia > Bryobacterales > Bryobacteraceae > BOG-234. The sequence continues at coordinate 4,324 of JBEKTF010000048.1, forward strand.
GACGACGTCGATCTGCTGGTTGCGGTTCAATCCACCGGCGAGGCGCCCCCAGAAGATCCACCAATCGATCTCGTTCTGGATCTGATTGCCAAAATGCGGGCCGGCCGCATAAATACGCCGCACCTGCTCGATGCGGAATTCATCGCCGATGTAACCGAAGCCGGGGCGCAGAACGAACCCCCCAAGATTCAACCAGCGGACTTCGTATGCGGCGCTTCGTTTGCGATTTTCGATCTGATCGATGAAGACGTCCGCGAGACGGCGCGCGACATCCACCGGCCATGAGTTGCGCCCCAGTCCCAGGGCGGTTTCGAGGCGCGACGGAAGCTCTTCGGGGGGAATTGCAGCGGAAGCGAAGGCCGATCGCACAAGTTCGCAGGCAGCTTCCGCGGCTTCATTACTCACTACGGTGGCAGGACGCGCCGGGGCCGCGGGATGGTCCGAAGCAGCGCCGCTTCTCGCCGATTTGCGGAGTTGAAACTGCAAGCGCCAACGATTGTCGCTGATTTTCGAATCGCACCAGGTTTCGAGCGTGCCGGTTTCCGTCAAGCGGGCGCCAAGCTTTACCGGAACCAACCGTTCGCCGCCTTTGCCGAAACGAATCACGGCTTCGAGCGGAGCGTGCTGGTGAAGCTCTTCCCCATCCGCGAATTGGACTACTTCGCCGGGCTTATCGTCGGTCCGGGTAAGAGAGCTGATGAGCCGGAATGCGACCGGTTTGTTCGCGACAAGCTGCAGGTCCTCGCGATCGACTTCGACGCTATCGCCTTCTTCCGCGCCGCGGGGTACAAGACAAACTGCCGTCGTACATTTGTGATCAGACTCGTTCAGCCCTATATAGTACGCGCGCGGAAGGCCGCCGCGTACCAGAACGCCGGAGCCGGTGGAGCGGACGTAAGAGTAGTAAGCTGCGCCGCTCGCAACCGCGAGATCGAGATCGCGATTCTCGAAGATTTCGGGACGCTTTCCATACCAGTTTTCGAGGACATCCGCGACGCGCGTGCGGCAGATTTCGGGGATGAAGAAGCCGCCGTTGAACAGGATTGCGTCCGGTACCTGGTTAGCCGATTCGAGGAAAGCCGACAGATGACGGCTGATGGCGGGATCGGAAACGTAAGGCAGGCCCAGTTCGCGAAACAGGCTGCGTTTTTCTTCTTTCGGCAATTCACCGCGAGGTGTGATGGGGAGAAAACCGTCGAGAGTCAGTTCGAGCGCTTCATCGCGAGTGATTTCGGTTTTGAGTGTTCCGCCGATGAGGGACGATCCGCCTCCGAGGACGCTGATCTCTACGCTTTGCCTTTTGGGATCGCAGAGCAGGAGTTCCTTCGCTGCCGAACACTGCCGGCGCAAGCCGCTTCGCTGACGGATGGAGAGCTGCTTGCCGATTTTCGACTCCGCAAGCCAGGCCAGGGTCAGGTCGAGATTATCGCCGCCGAGGAGCAAATGTTTGCCGACCGCGGTGCGGGTGAAATCGATTTTGTCGCCGTCGCGGGACACTCGGATTAAAGAGAAGTCGCTGGTGCCGCCGCCGACATCGCAGACGAGCACGATCTGTCCGTCGAAAAGGAGTTTGCGGGACCGCGTGAAATTGTTGGCGATCCAGGAGTAGAAAGCCGCGGCAGGTTCTTCGATCAGAGTAAGACGAGGCAGTCCGGCGTCGTTCGCCGCCTGGACTGTGAGTTCGCGCGCTTCTTCATCGAACGACGCGGGTACCGTGAGAACCACATCCTGATCGGCGAGAGGCCCGGGCTTTTTCTTATCACCCCAGCCTGAGCTGTCCCATGCCTCCCGGATGGCGGTAAGGAATCGCGCGGAGACTTCGACGGGCGAGAGGACGCGTCCGCCTTCGCCCGCGTCCCACGGGAGGATTTTGGCGGTGCGATCCACATCGGAATTCGACAGCCAGGACTTTGCGCTGTGCACCAGGCGCGTGGGAACGAGTGCGCCCTGTTCGCGGGCCCAGGTTCCGACCGGTTGCCCTTCTTCGAGAAAGAGGAAAGAAGGTAAAGTCCGGCGCGGTTCTATTCGATTGGGCGCGACGAGTTGCGGGATATCGAAGATATGAATGGGCGGAAAACTGGTGTCTTCGCCATCGGCCGGATCGATCCAGGCGAGAGCGGAGTTGGTGGTACCGAGGTCTATGCCGACTTTCATGCTATGAGACCAACGCGACTTAAGATCGCGTCTCCCGGACGTTGAATTCGAGTTTCCAGCGGCGGCCGTCGCGCGCGACGCACCAGAGTTGCAGCATTCCGGTTTCGGTGATCACCGTTTCGAATGATACAGGGACCACCTCGGCGGATTGCCGGTCGGACGTAAGCGTCACTTCCACGGGCGAGAGCTCTTCCAGATCGTCGCCGAAGTCTTCGATCAAAGCGCCTGGCGCGTCGTTCTTGCGTGTGGCGGAACAGAAGAAGCGGAACTCGGCCGGTTCGTCGAGAATCAGGCCGAACTCGCGGTCCGGGATGCGGACGTCCGTGCCTTCCTCCATACCGAACTGCGCCACGGCAAGCGCTTTGAGCGGAGCCGCCATGCCGGGTACCGCGGGCATGGTCGATTCGATTCCGACGTAATAAGAACGGGCGATCCCGCCGCGAATGCGCACTCCCTTCCCATGGCGGGCCGCGCCATAATAAGCCGACCCGCGCGCGACTGCGTGCATCAGGTCTTCGCCCGCGAGCGGCTTGACGGGGCCGAAGCTTTCCTCGGCGAGCCAGCCGTTCAAAACTTCGAGCAGGCGGTCGCGTACGAACCGGGCATGCAAAACGCCGCCGTTAAAGAGGATGTGTGTGGGGCAGGCCAGGCCGCTTGCGCCGCGCCGGACGGATTCGTGTTCGGATGCCGCCGCCTGCTGGCGCAGGAACCGCGCGAGATGGCGCGTGATGGCCGGGTCCGACGCGTAGGGCAGGCCCATTTCCTGCAAGCCGGCGCGCCGGGGCTGATGCGGCATATCGGTGCTCGCGGCAGCCGGGAGAAATCCATCGAGAATCTGTTCGACCTGTTCGCGATGCAACTTCGCTTTGATTGTGCCGCCGATCAGGCTTGACCCTTTGCCCAGGATGGTGACGGGAACTTCATCGGCTTTCGATTCCGGGTCCAGCAATTTTTCTTTCGCGAGGCGGCAATTATTCCAGAGGGCCTGAAGCTGGAATGCATCGATTTTTCTGCCTTGCGCGGCGAGGTTGCCGGCCACGGAGTGAGCCAGGGCGAGATCGATATTATCGCCGCCGAGCAGGATATGCTCACCTACCGCGATGCGCTCGAGCTGCAGTTCACCGGCTTGCTCGGTGACCGCGATCAACGTGAAATCGGTCGTGCCACCGCCGATATCCACCACCAGCACCAGGTCACCCTTTTGGACCCTCTGGCGCCAATCGGGATGCCGCTCGATCCATGCGTAGAAAGCGGCTTGCGGCTCTTCGATCATGGTGACATTGCGGTAGCCAGCGGCCTCCGCAGCCTTGCTAGTAAGATCGCGCGCGACTGCATCGAATGAGGCGGGAACGGTGACCAGGACTTCCTGTTGATCGAACGGGTCGCCAGGATGTTCCTGGTCCCAGGCCGCCCGGAGGTGCTTCAGATATTCGGCCGATGCGTCGACCGGCGAGATGTGCGGGACGCCCTCGGACGCTTTCCATGGAAGCATTGCGGCCGTTCTGTCGACCGAAGAATACGAAAGCCAGCTCTTGGCGGACGAGACCAGGCGGCTCGAAACCTCCGCGCCGCGGCGCTGAGCCAGCTTGCCGGTTACAAAACGCGGCTCCGGATCCCACGGCAGAGCGATGGAGCCGGCCGGAAAATCGCGTTCGCCGGGAATATAGAGGAACGAGGGCAGCAGCGGTTCCGCGTTGATCTCGTTGGCATTCACGAGTTGCGGAATCGGGGCGACCTGGATTTTAGACTCGCCGACAATCTCCGTATAAGCGACGGCGCAATTCGTCGTGCCGAGATCGATCCCGATGCAGTACCGGGCCAAATCTTACTCCACTTCAATTTCCGCCGGAGCGAGCACGGCGAGATCGGTGCGGGAATTCAATTGAGGAAGGGACACCGCCGTGGCCCGCCATCCGCGATGCCGCAACACACCGGCGGGCGGTTTCCCGGAAGCAGGGACGTTGCCGACATACTTGACGAGCGCCGGGTTTCCGTCGGGGGGACTAGCCATGCTGCCCTCAACGGCGTCGATCACCGGGGCGGGTGCGAAATGGCGGATCAGCACTTCGCGTGTGTGCTCATGAACGTCGCGGGCGGCCGCGGCGACCTGTTCATCGGAGTAGGGGGCGATATCTTCCATGAAAAAGTCGAGGACACGGGCCTCGCGCTGCAGCATTCCGAGGAGTTGCAACGCGCCGTCCGCTGGTTTGATTTCGGGCGCGGCCGGTTTGGGGGCGGCCTTCGGCGCGGGCGCGGATTTCGGGGCGAGGCCGAGTTCGGCGATCAGGTCGTCGGGCAGTTTCCCCCCGAACAGAAGCGCAAAAAATGCGCGGAAAGCCAATACGATGCGATTCAAAGTGGATTTTGCTCCGATTGTTCAGGATAGCAATGGAGTGAACAGCTCTCGGCGGAATACGGGGAGATCACCATCCATTGGGTTCCGAGAAATTCCTCAAAAGACCTTTCCCTATGCGGTCCAGGCCACGATTGTCGACACCGGCGAAGGCTGAAAGCGCATTGGTGTCGAGAATCAAGCCCCATCCTCAGGCTCGATGCGCTCAAATTCTTCCTCAATCATCTTCGCGATTCGGACGTTCTCCTCGTGAAAGTCGGCCAGCGCACCTGCGAACTTCATCCACGGCTTGTCGGCGTAGCTATCCACCGCTGTGATTTTCTCTTCCGCGACCTGAGTCGCGGCGGCACGAGCCTTCGCCTTGCGAAAGATCGGTTCCGGGAGCATGACGTAATGGTCCCATATTTATGGGAGGACATCTTCGATCAGAGGACATCTTCGGTCAGAGAACATCCTGCGTTCGGCTTGATCTCGTTCATCTTCCTTTCTCGAAGAGGTAGACGCGACGTGAAGCCACGTCTACCTCTGAATCAATAAAATGCGGGGCGCCCCACTGCCTGATAACCCTCAGACCAGGGCCTTTTTGGTCTCCCGGAAGAAACCGGGGCCGCACCAATAACGGGAGCGCCTGCCGCCCATTGTTTCTGCATTCACCGCGAACAGAGCCTCGAGGACTGTACGGCTTAGCGACCGGATGCGTCATGGGTACGATCTGGTTCTCGATTGGAAATTAACACGGGCGATCCGGGACCCGTGCGCAGGCACTTTGAAATGGCTGGTAAGTCGTTAAAAGGGAAAGGGTGAAATTTATTTTTGATTTTCGTGACCCGGATTTGGGCGGGACGCGCCAGACTATCGCGGTACCTGCGAGCGACACGGTGAAAAGAGGGTTGTGATTCTGGAACTTATCGCATTTGCGATAGTCCAAGCCATCCCGAGTACGCAACAAAGGCAACGAGGGCCACTCCCGCGGTAGCTTGAGATGTTAAATCAGAACAATCGACTTATACGAGGGTATTGTTTCAGGTGCCGGGTACAGTTTGATCAAAGCAGGTGGCGATAAGCGGAGGTGGCGAAATTGGCAGACGCACAGCCTTGAGGTGGCTGCGCCCGCAAGGGCATGAGGGTTCAAGCCCCCTCTGCCGCACCAGTATTGCGCGTAATCTATGCCATTGCCTCATTTTTCTCTGGTTGCTGCCCCTGGTGGATTTCGGCAAGCCGGTATTTGTGAATGGGCTGGTCATTCGGGATCGCGGAAGAGGTCTCCGATAGCCAGGAGATAGAAGCCCATCCTGCCTGCGATGTCCGGATCGAGGGCTTCTCAGGATCGCGAGGTTGTCCACCACTCCGAGAGGTTCCAGGTTTCCAATTTGCAGGGACTGACGCCTCTGCGCGGGACTTAACCCTGATATCTCCCAGGTATGTCGGAGGCGAAAAAATTTGAGTTCCCGGCGAGCACAAACCGGGCATTTTGCAACAGGCGGAAAAAGGATGGTCGGCTAGCCCGGAAATCGCAAATTACCCCCTGTACTGATACTGGTATGTTTTCCTGGGCGAACGTGGCGCCTGGGCGGGAGAGGGCTCCGAAGCGTGGGTCGGTTTCAACTCAGCCGCTGTATTTCGATCCTCCGAGTTGCGGTTCCTGGAATCCGGGAGCCACAATGGAAATTCCAGATGAAAAAGACCACTTATGGACATTCTCGAAATTCTCGCGATTGAGATCCCATGCAGGACCTGCGGGGGGCGATACGAAGTAACCCTCAAACAGGTGGCACTTTCGCAGCAGATGCTCCATGAAGGATGCCCGGTTCGGGCGGAAACTGAGTGCCCTCCTCTCTTTTACTCCGGCTTTGTGGACCGGGAATTAGCCCAGGATCTTCAAAAAATCTGGTCGCGCCTCGAACAGGAAGCTCGCGGGGCCAGCGGAGAAGTGAAAGTGCACTGTGCATAACGCCGGGTGTGCTGCCGGAATCGAACCGGCAAGAAGAGATAATGGCATCGGTGGAGGTGTCCAAACGTGAGCTCGCCGCAGGGACCGAATAAGGGCGAAATGCCGATCGCGGAGGTCGTCCACCTGGGAGACCTTGTAAATTATCAGGAAGGGTCCGTTGTCAGCCGGACGATAGTCAAGCGCGCAACGGGAACTGTCACGCTGTTCGCTTTCGATGAGGGTCAGGGCTTAAGCGAGCATACGGCAGCATTCGACGCCGTGGCGCATCTGCTGGAGGGCGAAGCGGAAATTACGGTTTCCGGCAAGGCGCTGCGAACGACCGCAGGCGACGCGGTTCTCATGCCGGCAAACCAACCTCACTCATTGAAAGCCCTCAGTAGATTCAAGATGCTATTGACGATGATCCGCTCGTGAGCTTTTGGCCTGGCCGCGCAGAGCGTAATCCGGGAAATCTTAGCGGTTTGGGCGCGCGTCACGGTCAACACGCCGGACGAATTCATACATCGCAAAGCACCCCGCGCAGAGCAATCCGGAGACGATCGCTCCCGGCAGAGCCGTTTCCGTGTGTCCCGCGAGAAATGCATCCAGGGTAGCGGAGAGCAGCCAGATCTGCACCACCAACAGGATGATTATCAGGGCGGTGATTGCATCGATCGCTGTCAGCCCGCGGCGCTGTTGCGGAATTTGTTGAGAACCTGAGTACAGGGCCACTTTCAAACCTCGGGTTCCATTTTGATCGCAATCAGTGCGTCGCCGCTACGCTCCAGCACGACCCTTGGCAACGGACGGGTGGGCGGTCCCTGTAATACCGAACCATCCTGAACAGAAAAATAACCCTGGTGGCAAGGGCACTCGAGACGATCATGCTCGCGGGAATAGAAAACGGCGCATGACAGGTGCGTGCATTTTTGGCTGTACGCTACATACGAGTCGTCCGCAGTCCGGATCATAATGCATTGCTCGCCGGGCTTTGGATACTGAAACAACTTCACGCCTCCAACCGGGATCTCACCCACTTTCGCGACCAGGCTTCGGTTGTACACCTGTGCCTTCCGCATCCAGCTTTTTACGAGAATCCAAAGATTGCCTGCAAACATTCCCAGGCTTCCCAGAGTGAGGAACTTCGCAAGCTGCCTTCGGCTGACGTAACGCTCGTCGGCTCTGGAAATGGAGAACTCGTCGCGCCAGAGGGGTTCCTGCTTTTTAACCGTGGTTTTTGCGCCGTCAGGCATTGGCTTTCTCCCACATGAATTCAGTGATATCGAGCGTCACGGAATCGGTTCCCGACGGGGTCATCATATATACCTGCGTCGTGATTTTTTGATTCCCGAAATAGAAGACATTGGAGGGCTTCTCGCGGCGCGCGGCGATTTCCTCAGTTCGCACGTAGGCGAGCGCCTGGCTCGGGCAGACTGTCGCGCACATGGGACGCTTACCAACAGATGTCCGGTCGTAGCACATGTCACATTTCATCATCTGCTCGTATTCCGGGACGATCTTTGGAATACCGAACGGGCACGCCAGAACGCAGTTCGAGCAGGCAATGCAGCGCGGCTTCAGCGCGGATAGCACGATCCCGTCTTCGCCCTTCTTGATCGCATCCGCGGGGCAAACCTGCGCACAGGTAGGCTCGTCGCAGTGCCAGCAGACGTAAGCCGCGGTTTCGATGGTTTCCGCGCGATCGATGAAATCGAAGTTGATCATGGAATGGCCGCGATGGGTTTCGCACTCCTCGCACGCCTTGACGCACGACTGACACCCGATACAGCGTGAGGGATCGACGTAGAACTCATAGCCGAACATTATGCGATGGTTCCTTTCGGAGCAGCGATTCCCGGTTGAACGATCTGCACCAGCTCTTCCGCATTCGCCCAGTCCGGAGGGCCATCTGCCTTTCGAATCCGGCACGCCGATACTTTGAACTCGGGTATTTTGCTGCGCGGGTCGAGTGTTCTATGAGTGAGCATGTTGGCGCTCTTGTTGTCGGCCCAATGATATGGGATGAAGAGCGTGTCTGGCCGGATCGTGCGTACGACGCTTGCCCGAAGAGTGATCTCGGAACGGCGCGTGGTTACAGTCAGCCAGTCCTTGTCCGCGATGTCGTGCTGCTCCGCCAGGCGGGGATGGATCTCGGCGCGTGGCTCGGGATATATGTCGACCAGGCTGCCGATGCGCCGCGTCTGTGCTCCCGAAAGGTATTGGCTTACCACGCGGCCAGTGGTCAGGAATATCGGGAACGCTGCATCCACCGGGTCGCCGCTCTCACGCCATTCAGCCGGCTGAAAGCGGCATTTACCGTCGGGAAAGAACGAGACGCCGCCCTCCATCAGATTCGGCGTACCCGGATGGTCCAGGCTGGGGCAGGGCCAGAAGACACCCATCTGCAGGTCGATCTTCTCATAGGTGATGCCGTAATAATCGGCGTGCCCGCCCCGGGAGGCCTCGCGCAGTTCGTCGAAAATTTCGCGAGGCGTCTGAAACGGGAAGAACTTCTCTTTGCCAAGGCGGCGCGCCAGATCACAGACGATTTCCGAATCCCGGCGCGCATTGGCGGGAGGGTCCACCGCACGCTGGATGTGAATCACACGCCCCTCCGCGCTGCACGTGACGCCCTCCTCTTCTTCCTGCAGGCTTCCCGCCAGTACTACATCGGCATATCGCGCCGTCTCCGACAAGAAGAAATCGGTCACCGCGAAGAATTCGAGCTTCTCCAGCGCCTCACGGGTGAAGTCAGCATTCGGGAGAGAGACCGCGGGGTTAAAGCATATCGAGAACAACGCTTTGATCTCGCCCGAGTGGATCGCGTTCATGATCTCCTGGGCCGAGTAGCCGGGTTGCGGCAATTCGTCAGGCGATATTCCCCAGACGCGGGCCACGTGTTCGCGCGCCTTCGGGTCGAGCAGCGATCTTTGGCCCGGCAATTGATCGCATTTCTGGCCATGCTCACGCCCGCCCTGGCCATTGCCCTGGCCGGTAATCATCGTGCAGCCACAGCCTTCACGGCCGATGTGGCCGGTGGCGAGCGTCAGGTTGATCAGCGCAGAGCAATTCTCCACGCCTTTGGATTGATGTTCGAGCCCGCGGGCATGCATCGCAATGGTGCGGTCCGCCTTCGCGAACCAGTGCGCGGCTTTCTCGATCGCTTCCGGAGGCACTCCCGTCATTTCCGCCGCCGTCCGGGGATCGAATCGATCAACGTATGCCTTCACGGTCTCGAACCCGATGGTGTGTTCGTCGATGAATGCGTCGTCCTGCAGATTGTCCCGAAGCACCACATGCAACATTCCGCTGAGCAATGCGAGATCGGTACCGGGGCGTAGCGGCAGGAAAAGATCCGCGTTGCGCGAGATGGGAGTCATTCGCGGATCGGCGACGATCAGCTTGCCTCCATTGTCCCGGCAGCGCCAGATGTAGTCCGTGGTGATTGGAGCGCATTCGCCGATATTCGCGCCGATCACAAACAAAACTTGCGCTTTGGGGATTTCCGACCATGGAATCGGGCTTCGGTCAAGGTCGAATGCCAGCTTGTAGGCGACTCCAGCGGAAACCATGCAAAGGCGTCCGTTGTAATCGATGTGTCTGGTTCCGAGTGCCACCCGCGCGAATTTCCCCATCAGGTACGACTTCTCGGTGGTGAGTGAGGCGCCGCCGAATACCGCCACCGAATCTTCTCCGTACCGCTCCTGCACATCCCGAAGGCGCTGCACGGTGAATGACAGGGCATCCTCCCAACTCGCCTTCACGAAACCGCTATCGGTGCGAAGCAAGGGGTCAAGCAGGCGATCGGGGTGGTTCGACTGCAGATAGCGTTTGACGCCCTTCGGGCAGAGCATCCCGCGATTAAACGGAAAATCCTCCCACGGTTCGAACCCGATGACGTGATTGTCCTGGACCTTTAACTGGATGCCGCACTGTTGTCCGCAAAAGCAGCAGTGCGTTTTGACAAGCCGGTCCGGCGTAGTCCGGGACTCCTTGCTCCAGCCGCCTTCGGGAGTGTAATTGAGATGCGGCCCATACTTGTCCCGAAGCTGTTCCAGAGTTCCGGGGGGTTTAGCCAATGGCAGCCTCGTGTGCGGCAGAATTCAATTTGAGTTGTGATACCGAGAGAGTTTTTCGCTTGCATGGTGGACAAAGATCCTGCCATGCAAAATCTGTTCCCGGCAAGGTGTAATCGAATCCGAGTTGGGGAAGAACGATCCTGAGGTCGCGGACGTGCATTGCCGAAGCGAACCGTTCCTTACATCGTGGGCAGATCGCGCCAGGACCGTCGTCTCCAGTCATCTGGTAGAGCTTGACTCCCAACTGCGCCGGCCGCTGAAAGATGTGAAAGAACTTTCCAAACGGCATATAAAGCAACCCGGCGATGACGGTGATCGCGTGAATAATTGCCAGAAAACTGTACGCCGTACCACGCAGCCACTCCTGTGAGACCGTGAGCGCAATGCCGGTCACGGAGATCGCGAACAACAGAATCACCGGAAAGAAATCCATCGCGAAGCTTTGCAGCGTTTGCGCACCCTTGTCGCGAAGCCGCCTCCATAGTGAGAGGAATACGCCGGTCATGACCAGCACGGCCGAGATATCCAGCCCGTGGAACAACAACGACGAAATCACCGTGTGGAGTGGGAACGTCCCCGCTGGAAATCCGAATAGCCAGGTTACGTATGTCGATTGATCGTCCGGCAGCGAGCGGAAGGCAATCCAGCCGAACACCAGCGGAAACGTGATCGCGGCGGCCAGAATGCAGCCCCAGAAAATGCACTGATGCATCCACCAGCGCAGGCGCGATCGTTTGGCTATAAACGTCTGTGCCAAGATGTTCCGCCCGGTTAGTTTGACCAGGGTGAGCGTTGTCCGAAGAATCCCCTGGCTCCGGAACAGTTCCCATCCCCGACGCCAATACATGCGCGTCGGAGGTTTGTCCAGCCAGACGTTGTAGTGATAGACAACGCCCCACGTGGCAAAGATGATGGCGAACGTGTAAATTACCAGGGCCGGATCGAAGTTCTGCAAATTGCGCGACCCGACGACGATCGCGGCCACCAGCAGGAGGGTGAACAGAGTGGCCCAGGCTCCCGCGCGCACGCGTTCCGCAATGCGGGTCAGATGCGGTGGAAGCGATAAATCGAGTGCATCCTGCCGGGGGATGAACACCCGCGCGTTCACCCGCCACATCACCAGCGAAATGAGCGCCAGCAAAACAAAGCCCGGCCAAACCGTACCCACGCGATCGCGGAAAATCCCGAGCAGAAGGGGTGGGAAAAAGCCCCCGAGACCACCCATCGCTCCGACAAGTCCGGTTACCGTACCGGTCTCGTGCGGAAAATACTGCGGAACAAGCTTGAAAACAGCACCGTTGCCCAATCCCATTAACACGGCGCAGCCCAATGCTCCAACGGTGAAAGGCAGAATGGAAGGCGACCCGAGTAAAAGCGCAAATGGAACGACGACCGCAAAAACCACTGAGAGCACCCGCGCGCCACCGATCCGGTCCGAGAGCCATCCGCCGACGGGGCGAAAGAGAGTCGCCAGTACAACAAAGCCGGCAGTTCGAAATCCCGCGTCCGCAGGCTCCAGATGGAACTGGTCTCTCAAGAGGCTCGGCAGATAAATTGAGAAAGCGACAAAGCCGCCGAACGTCAGGAAATAGAATGCCGATAACGCCCAGGAGAGAGGTTCGTGCGCGAGAAGCGCGAGCATTTCGCCTATTTTCTTTGGACGCACTGTGACCGGGGCGTTGCGCGCGAGTGTCCAAAACGCGATTGCCCAGATTGCCAACACTACGGCCATGCCGCGGAAGATGTTCTGCCACCCGAGGGAGACCGCGAGCAGCGGTCCGAGAAAAACCGCTGCGGATTGACCAATGTTGCCGAGCCCGTATACGCCAAGTGCGCTGCCCTGCTGTTCCGCGCTGAACCAACGAGAAACAAATCCGACACCGACCGCGAATGATGAGCCCGCCAATCCCAGAAAAAAACCACTGAGGAGGAGCTGCTCATAGCTTTTCGCCATCGGTGTCAGGAATGCCGGGACAGAAACCAGTAGCATCAGTACAGAGAAAACAAGCCGGCCGCCGAACCGGTCGGCCAGCATGCCGACTGGGAGGCGGGCCAACGATCCGAGCAGCACTGGCACAGCGACCAGCAGGGCCGCTTTGGTTGCAGATAGATGAAAAGTATCCCGGAATCCGGGTGCGAACGCTGCGATCAGGCCCCAGGCCGCAAAGCACACCGCGAAGGAAACAGTTCCCAGCGCGAGGGAAAGCAGACCGCTTCGTTCTGAAGGTTTCGACGGGGGCATCTGCCTGCCTTCTTTCCGGATTGATTATATAGAGCTGAGCATTGGAGGGTACGCATTGGTGAGTACGAATGTCTTTCTGTTTTGCCGCGGATTCACCGGATTTCCTGATTCGAACCCTTGCTTTCAGAGCAGGACCCCGGCGAGAATCGCGTTGAGATCGTGCCACCGCCGATCCCGGCCTGCCATCCGGCCGGGCTTGAGCGATAATAGCAGCGTGAGAATCCGCAACTTCGCACCCTTTTTCCTTCTGGGCGTTCTCTGTCTCGCGCAGGGGACCTGGCAAACCGCCACCGAACTGCCAGGCGTCGACTGGCATGGAATTTCCGGAGCGCGTAAAGAAGCTGCGCTGAAATTCATCCGGACCGAACATTGCACATGCGGCTGCAGCATGATGATGGCGGAATGCCGCATGAAAGATCCTTCCTGCAGCTATAGCCGCAAAGAGACGTCCATCGCAATGAAGGGATTCGCGGAAGGCAAGAGCGCGGATGCCGTCCGGGCAGACATCAAGGCGGCGGCGGGCCAACCGCCGCCCGTTCTCGAAGACCCCGTGAAGATTTCCATCGCCGGCGACCCGGTGAAGGGTCCGGACAATGCACGGGTCACCATTATTGAGTTCTCCGACTTCCAGTGCCCCTTCTGCTCCGAAGCCGTGGCGCAGGCGAACGCCATCGTGAAGAATTTCCCGAAGGATGTGAAGCTCGTCTTCAAGCAGTTCCCGCTCGATTCGCACGCGCAGGCGGAATTCGGCGCCGAGGCCGCGCTGGCCGCGCAGGCGCAAGGAAAGTTCTGGGAAATGCACGATCGCCTCTATGCCGGCTTCCCGGACCTCTCGCGCAAGACCGTGTTGCGATACGCCAAAGAGATCGGACTGGATGTGAACCGGTTTACCGCGGATGTCGATGGCCGCAAGTTCCAGGCACGGGTGCGTTTCGAGGAGCAGGAAGGCGAAACGGCCGGGGTGGGCGGCACGCCGACGTTCTTCATCAACGGCAAGAAATACAACGGTATTTTCGACGTTGCAACGGTATCGCCGATTATCCTGAAGGAAATGAAGTAGCTACTTGGAACGCACGGTTTTCTTCAGCCGGTCAAGCTGTTTCCGCGCCGTGCCTGCCCAGGAACTGGTGGAATCCAGCTTCAGATAGATATTCCAGTAACCGATTGCCTGCAGCAACTCGCCGTTGCGTTCGCATAAAAGCGCTAGATTGAAGTAGGCATCGGCGTACCGGGGATTCAGACGGACCGCCTCGAGATAATGCTTGCGGGCGTCGACGAGCAGCCCTTGCTCGTCATGCAGATTTCCCAGATTGAAGTGCGCCAGAGGATATTCGGGATCGGCTTCAATCGCGCGTGCGTAGTAGGCCGCGGCCTCCTTCATTCGCCGCATGCGAAACGCGATCGTGCCCAGATTTACGAGAGCGCCGGGGGCCTTCGGATTCGCTTCGATCGCCCTGCGGTAGGCCGCGACCGCTTCCTCGATCGGGGCGCCGGATTCTTCGAGCGACAGGCCGCGCTGGAACCAATGTTCGGCGAGCTGTTCCTGCCCGCTGCTTCCGGCCGGCGGAGCTTCGGTCTTCACGGGAAACGATCGCAGCTTCTCAATTTCGTTCGAATCGAAGTCGAAGAGCAATTGCCCGCTGACGGGCTCCATCCGGTTCCCCGCAACGTGTACCGTGATCCTGCGCCCTTCCGCGGTAATGCGCAGCTGCGCGAGCGGGTAATCGATGTCCTCGAGTTTCGACTTGAGAGAGGTTACAGCGCGCTGGATGCGGGCGGGAGCAATGCGGAGTTCGCGAAGCCTTTTGAGTGTCTTCAGCGCGAGAAGGTCGGAAAAACCGAAGGTCTCGCCGGGCTTGACCAGACCTTGTTTTTCCCATGCGCGCAACTGGCGCTCGGTGACGTTCACGATACGCCGAACGTCTTCCCGCCGGTATGCCCCAGCCGATGGCGTCGCCTCGTTGATTGCCGTCAAGCCGAAAGTTTAACAGTTCAGCTATTGTAAGGGACAGGATGCCCGATCGGCTTAGTATCCATGCGCCCGTTCTGGTCAATACGATCGGCCACTGCGCGGGCGCAATTGTTTTCGGCATTCTGCTGTACCTTCTGCTTCTGGACTGGCGACGGGCAACGGGCGAACGAAGCGCTCTGCCAAGCATTGCCGCGGGATTGGCTTTGCTATGGAATCTCGGCTCGTTGATCGGCATGGCCACGAGTCCGGAGGGCGATCCGATTGCGGATGTGATCGTGGCCGGAAGCTTCTCGGTGCTCAGTCTGCTGCCCGCGGTTCTGCTGCACATTTCCCTCCGGTCGCGGCACCCCGCGCTTTGGGTGACCGGTTATGCCGTGAGCTTTGCGGCCGTCGCGCTTCACATCGGCGACCTCGTCACGACCGCGCCCCGATTTCACTACGCGGCGATTCTTCTTGTTACGATCGGCTTCGGCGCGCTCACCACCATCTGCGTTGCGCAGGAGGCCCTGAGTGGACCGAGGGATGGAGGCGGCCCTCGACTGGCAGGCGCGATGGTGCTGTTCCTCTTCGCAATTTCTTTTGTCCACTTCGAATCGGCCCATGACATCAAAGCGTGGTCGGGAGAGGCGGCCTTGCACCACGCGGGAATCCCGCTGGCTCTCTTCGTGCTTTTGCAGGACTATCGATTTCTCCTTCTTGATGCTTTCATTCGATTCCTCGTGAGCGCTACTCTTGCAGCCCTCGCTGTCTGGGTGGCGTTCCAGGCCGAAGCGAGGTTCGCGCTCCTGGCGCACGCCCGGCGGGACCCGTTTTACGCCGGCTTGATCTTCACGGGTGCATGCCTCGCGCTCAGTCTTTTCGCTTACATTCGAAGCCGCGGACAACGATTCCTGACGCGGGTGGTTTTCCTGCGCGCCCATTCGGAACAGGCTGTCTCGAAGCTGCGTGAAATTGCGGCCGCCAGCCGGGACGAGACGGACTACCTCGCGGGCGCAGCCAAGGTGATCGCGGAATTCCTCTCCGCCCGGCGGATGGAATTGATCGCAGAGCGAGAAACGGACGCTCCGGAAACGGCAATCGCGGTGCTCGATCCAGCTCCGTGGGGCCTGGAACCATGGGTCCAGGCGCTAGCTCCGCTTCGATTTTCGCGCGGCGACGCTCAGTTGCTGGCGCTGGGATCGAGAACCGGGGGAAGAAGATATCTCAGCGAGGATATCGAGGTGCTCGAACGCCTTGCCGCCATCGTGTCCGAGCAGGTGGAACGTATCCGCAATGCGGAAATGCAAGCCCTGGTCTCACAGGCCGAACTTCGCGCGCTCCAGGCCCAGATCAATCCGCACTTCCTGTTCAACGCGCTGAATACGCTCTATGGCACGATCGCCAGGGAGAACGCTTCGGCCCGACACCTGGTACTCAATCTGGCCGGATTGTTCCGCTACTCGTTCGCGGAGAATCGGGGCCTGATTCGAATCGAGCAGGAACTCGATATCGTGCGCGCGTATCTCGAGATCGAGGAGTTACGCCTCGGCCCCAAGCTCCGGACGGAGATCGATGTGGATGGCGAGGTTCTGCAGGCTGAAGTGCCGGTTCTTTCGATCCAGCCGCTGGTGGAGAATGCAGTGAAGCATGGCGTAGCGCCCCGCCGGTCGGCTGGATTTGTCCGTCTGCGCATTTGGAAAGACGCGGAAACGATCACGGTCGAAGTCTCCAACTCGGGGGCTTTCCGGGAACCCACCCGCACCGCGGGGCGCGAAGGGGTGGGCCTGGCGAACGTGCGCCGGCGGCTGGCGCTCTGCTACGGCAATGAAAACAACCTGGAGATATCGAGCGCCGGTGACGTGACCGTGGTCCGATTTTCCATCCCCGGCGCCCCGATGACAGGAACGAAACCGCTCACCGGTATTTTAAGGTCGTCCGCTGTCAGATAAGACCCGCTTGTCTGCCGATCCTCGGACTGCCACTCTCGCCGTGCTAGAAGATGGAGACGCTCTCCCGTGCGCAAATGCTTTTGAAAACCCTAATCGTCGACGATGAGCCGGTTGCCCGCCGCGTCCTGCGTGAAGAGTTGGAGCAGATCGACGATATCGCGCTGGTTGGCGAAGCGGAGGATGGCCTTTCCGCTCTTGCGGCGATTCGCGACTTGTCTCCGGATCTGGTCTTCCTGGATTTGCAAATGCCCGGCCTGGGGGGGTTCGATGTCATCCGGAAGCTGCAGCCTGGCCCGCGCATACCGATGATCGTGATCGTCACGGCCTGGGATCAGTACGCTATCCAGGCGTTCGAGGCCGGGGCGATCGACTATCTGCTGAAGCCGATCGGTCAGGAACGTCTCGCACAGGCGGTGGACCGGGCCATGAAGCTTCGCGGCCGGCCCGCCGAAGTAGCCCAGCAGCTTGCGAACGTAAAAGAGATCGCGGAATCTCCTTCGGGTCACACGGTCAGGAGAATTGTCGCGAGAAGCGGAGATGAGTATCTGCTGCTGAACGCCGACGAGGTGTTCGCTTTCGAAGCCGACGGGGATCTCGTGTGGATTATCACGGCAAAGAAGCGCTATCTCGCGACCCAATCGCTGAAGGTCATTCAGGACAAGCTGCGAAATACAAATTTCCGGCGCATTCACAGAAATGCACTGGTGAATATCGACCATGTTCGAAAGATGAGCAGTTTAAGCAGCCAGCGGTGGCTGTTGACGCTGGCGAACAATCAGGAGTTTATTGTGAGCAAGCGCCAGGCTCACACGGTTCGGCAGTTGCTGAGCTGGTAGGTTTCACGGCCGGAACCACTTGCCGATATCCCGTTCCGCGGCTGCTTCCACTTCCGCGTCGCCCATGGCCCAGGCCGCTTTTTCCTCGCCTGGTTTTCCCGTCGTCCGGTTCAGCGTGCCTACGGCCCAGACCAGCTCGCGACGCCGTAAAGGAACAGGGCGACGCGGGCGGACTTCCACCATCTGGTTTGGAATTCGATGCGCGGGATGCAGAAATTGCCCTGCCTCAGGCAGCAGGATAAACATGTCCACAGGGGCGCCATCGGACGAGGGCTGATACCCATCCATCATGTAGCCGATCATCCTGACCCGGCCTTGTGCGCCGTCTCTTTCCAGTTCGGGCCATCCGACTGGAATGGAGCCTTCGTCATCCACCTGTTTAGCGGGATTAAGTTCGGAAAGATCGCTGCGCATGTCGACCGCGACCAGAATATACGCGAGGACCAGCGGGAATCCTAGCGCGGCAAGGATCGTCCAAAGCGTGAGGGTCTCTTTCCTTTTCCGGGCCGACGTATCTGGCCTTCGGATGATTCGCGCGCCCATGCCGCGATAGTAAGAAAGAAACGCTTTCCCTGGCACGAAGTATTCGACGAGCGATAGCCGGAGTGCGATGTAAACACCTTTTTTGACGGTGAGCGGGCTGGCATCCATAATCTCTTTCACATCCGCTCAAAGTCAATTAAAGGCCGTCTGCCGAAATAAGTCAGCCGGTTGCAGAAATACTCTGCAGATAAAGGAAAACATAACAGATGCTTGAAACACTATGCGCTACATTGTTCGAGCCTCGGGACTCCGGCTTCTCGCGTTCCTTTCGATCTTTTTCGCCTCTCTGCCTTTATCGGCACAGTCCACGGGAACAATTCGCGGTTCGGTTCTTGACCCATCGGGAGCCGCGATCACAAACGCTGTAATACAGATTCAGAATCCCGTCTCTCGTTATGACCAGACCACCCGGACGGATGGCCAGGGAAACTTTGTGTTCGCCAACATTCCCTACAACCCCTATCACGTCAGTGCCGTGGCGCCCGGATTTGCGAGCGCGGAGCAGGATGTTGAAGTACGCTCGCCGATTGCGTTTGAGTTGAAGTTCAGCCTGAAAATCGGCACATCGACTGAAAGCGTGACTGTTGTGGCTGCCGGGGATCTGGTCGAAACCGACTCCACGTCCCACACCGACGTGGATAGAGGGCTTTTTGATAAGCTTCCCCTCGAAAGTCAATCGTCGTCTCTCAGTTCCCTCGTCACGCTCGCCTCGCCTGGAGTTGCGGCCGACTCGAACGGTCTCTTTCATGGATTGGGCGATCACGCCGAGAACTCATTCTCCGTCGATGGGCAGCCGATTACCGACCAGCAGAGCAAGGTCTTTTCCAATCAGCTTCCTATCGACGCAGTGCAGTCGCTGGAGGTGATCCAGGGCGCCCCTCCCGCCGAATTTGGCGGCAAAACCAGCCTGGTGATTGTGGCAACCACGCGATCCGGCCTCGGAGTCTCAACACCTCACGGCGATGTGAACGCTTCATACGGCACATTCGGGACCACGAATGACGGGTTTGATGTCTCTTACGGAGGACAGAAATGGGGCAACTTCATTTCCCTGAACGTATTAAACACGGGCCGCTTCCTGGACCCGCCCGAATTCACGGTCATGCATGACAAGGGTAACGAAGAGAATGCCTTTGACCGATTCGATTACAATCCCACGGATGTGGATCGCTTCAGTCTGGGTCTTCAATATACGCGCTCCTGGTTTCAAAATCCGAATTCTTTCGATGAAGAATATCATCCAGGCCTGACGAACCCGATAACCGGCGGTCCCCTCGGTCCGACGGATCAGCGCTCGCAAATCAAGACCTTCAACATCGCACCGTCGTGGACCCGTGTCCTCAATCCGAATACGGTGTTTGTATTCGGCGCGTACCTGAGGAAGGACCAATACAATTACTATCCGAGCAACGATCCCTTCGCCGATATTTCTCCGGACCTGCAGGCTGAAAGCTTTGGCCAGTCCCGGTCGCTCGCCAACGTGGGAGCAAGGTCGAGCCTGTCGTACGTGAAGGGTATCCACAACATAAAAGCGGGAATTACGTACCAACACACCTTCCTCACGGAGGGCGACAGCGTCGGTATTATCGATCCAACCGTTGTCCCGGGTCTCAACTGCCAGGATGCGAGCGGTAACGCTTTGCCCGGTACGCCGTGCGCGGTTCTGCAGCCATACGACCTGACGGAAGGGGGCACTCCATTCCCGTTCCATGGGCACACCGATATCAAGGAACTTGCGCTCTACGTCCAGGATACGATCACCAAACGGAATTGGGTCTTTAACCTGGGTATGCGCGGCGATTTGTATAATGGCCTGGCCGTTGCCAGACAGGCCGAGCCACGGGTTGGTATCGCTTACAACATCAAGCAGACGAACACCGTGCTTCGCGTCTCCTACGCGCGAACGATGGAAACTCCGTTCAATGAGAACCTGATCATCGCCAGCGAAGGATGCAACTACCCGTTTCTCGCAACCCTCGTTCCGCCGGCCGGCGTCACCTGCAATCTGGGGGCGATCGTCCCCGGCCACCGCAACGAATTCCACGCCGGACTGTCCCAGGCTTTTGGACGATATTTCGTAGTGGACGCCGAGTACATCTGGAAGTACACCCACAACGGCTACGATTTCGGTGTCGTGGGCAACACTCCCCTCACGTTCCCGATCGAATGGACCAGTTCCAAGATTCCGGGATACACGATCAAGGCCACGGTCCCGAACTTCCACGGTCTTACCGCCTACGTGGCGATGTCCAGCGTGGCCGCGCGCTTCTTCCTGCCGCAGGTAGCCGGGCTGCCTATCATCCCCGTCGCGAACGAGGTGTTCCGCATCGATCACGACGAGTTGTTCAACCAGACGACGCACCTGCAATATCAGCCTTTTAAGCGCGCGCCGTGGATCGCTTTCAACTGGCGATATGACAGCGGGCTCGTAGCCGGAGCGTCGCCATGTTCCGCTGCAACCGCGACTTGTGCGGCTTCAACCCCCATCGCCGATGGGGGAACGGCCCCTATCCCCAGTGGCCAGGTGGCCCTGGTGAACACGATTACCGGGCTACCACTGACTGCCGATCAGGAATTCCAGGCTGGCCTCACCTGCAACGGCAAGCTTGCCGCCCCGAATCCGCTTGGGCCCGCGCTGGCGACGTGCAGTGCGGCAGGCCTCGGATCCATATACCTGCAGATACCGCCGCCCGGGACAGAAAATGACGATCACAAGCCGCAGCGTATCCAGCCGCGCAACTTGTTTGACCTGTCGGTGGGGCACGACAACTTGTTTAACGGCGACAGATATAAATGGAGCGCCCGCTTATCGGTTATCAATCTGACGAACAAAGAGGCCTTATACAACTTCCTCTCGACCTTCAGTGGAACGCATTACGTGACGCCGCGGACAATTACCGCGGCGATCGGTTTCCACTTCTGACAGGGAGCGTATTTCCCGTTCACCCCCGCAAGTCATGATAAAGTGAAGCCGTGGTAGACGTGTTGCGCAAATCTATCGCATTGCTCTCGGTACTGCTGGTGTTGACGACATTCCGATGCATGGCGACATGCCTTGTGAATGACACGGGAACTCCCGCCCACAGTAGTTCCACCGCCGCTCCACCGTGTCACCAGCATCACGGGCAAGGACAAGGAACGCCAAATTCCGTTCCCTGCCAGGATCATCCGGGGTTGCTCGCGTATTCCGTCCACCAGCCACCCGCTTACGTTGACCTGACTTTGAATCTGCTCGCGGCGGTTTATGAACCCGCGCCGTTCTTGCGCGGACCATGGGAGTTCGCCGGCGCCGTCAGTTTCGCGCATATTCCACTTTCACAGCATCCGCGCGCGCTCTCTTCGATCGTCCTCAGAATCTGATCTCCGCGTTATCGCGGATTTTGTCCTTGGCCTGCGTGATTCGTTTCGCGGGCAATACCTGACTTTACTCAGAAGAATCGGGGGCATTCGTGTTCAGCAGGACTTCGTTTGTTCATCTGCTTCCCGCAGGAAGCGTGCTGGCGGTCTGCGTGGGCGGCCTGTTTTCGGCAGGTCTCCACGCGCAGGATACTGGCGGCCCCACGCCTGCCGGGATTGGGATGGGCATGGTGGATATGAATCCGGCGGGGTTATACCTCATGAACCTGGCGTCGGGAACCTCGCAAAATCCTCTGTCGTGGCCTATGCCGATGGTCATGATGCACGCCGGCCGCTGGAACACGACGTTCATGGGCAACGCCTTTCTCGTGGATACGCAGCAATCGGGCCCGCGCGGAGGAGACAAGCTATAC
Organism: Bryobacteraceae bacterium; assembly: GCA_049516355.1. GTDB lineage: Bacteria > Acidobacteriota > Terriglobia > Bryobacterales > Bryobacteraceae > BOG-234. The sequence goes on from JBEKTF010000048.1 coordinate 26,131, forward strand.
TCCACCAACTGGCTGATGGCCTCGGCGGCGCATCGCGCGGGCGCAAAGGGAATGTTCGAAGCCAGCCTGATGCTGAGCCTCGAACCCGCCCTGATCGCGGATCGGCGCTATCCGCTGCTCTTTCAGACGGGGGAGACGGCATATGGCCAGCCCATAGTGGACGGGCAGCATCCCCACAACCTCATCATGGGCCTCGGATTCCACTACGTCTACGAACTGGCCGAGGACACGTTCGTGGACCTTTATGCCGCGCCGGTGGGCGATCCCGCACTCGGCCCGGCCGCCTACCCGCATCGCGCGTCGGCCATGGAACTGCCTCAGGCCGCGCTGTCGCATCACTGGCAGGATTCGACCCACATTTCGGACGACGTCGTGACGCTCGGGATCTCGCGCGGAAAAATCAAAGTCGAAGCCAGCGGATTCCACGGCGCCGAACCGGGTGAGAACCGGTGGATCATACAGCAAGGGACTATCGATTCGTGGTCGGCGCGGTTGTGGTACTTTCCCGCAAAGAACTGGGCCGCGCAGGTTTCCGGCGGGCGCATCGCACACCCGGAGGCACTGGAGCCGGGAGATCAGGTACGGCTGACTGCCTCGCTTCATTACACGAGGCCGATGGCGGGATCCGCCTGGTCCTCCAGCTTTGTCTGGGGACGCAATCACGACACGGGAACCCTTCATAACCTGAACTCGTATCTCGCTGAATCCGTCGTCCCGGTGGGCACGAGGAACTTTATTACGGGCCGTGCAGAACTGGTGGACAAGGATGAACTCTTCAATGCGCAGCCGGAGATTGAGGAACAACTTGCCATCACCGCGGGAAGCACGTTCAGGGTCGGGAGCTACACGATAGGGTACACGCGCGATATCCCCCTCTTTGATCGCCTCGAAACCGGTATTGGATTTAATTTCAGCAGTTATTCGCTGCCGGCCGCCATCAAGCCTTATTACGGAGACTATCCCGTTGGCGGCAACGTGTTTATTCGTTTCCGGCTCAAATCGTCCTCATGACGGATCGACACAGAAAAGGAGAAGACTCGATGATGAAAACTATTTGTCTGACGATCGTCGCGGCCTGCACGTTATTCGTAGCGCGCGTGCCCGGCGCGGAGTCTCTGAAAACGTTCACAGGAGTGGTCACCGACACGATGTGCGGATCGAAGCCTCACAGCAACATGATGAAAGACAAGACGGAAGCCGAGTGCGTCCGCCTGTGCGCGCGTGGACCTAACGGATATGCTCTCTTCGATGGAACCGCGGTGATGAAGCTCAGCGATCAGAAGACGTCCGCGAAATACGCGGGACAGCAGGTGAAAGTGACCGGCGTATACGACGAAAAGAGCAAGACGCTCAAGGTGGCGTCAATTGAGCCAGCCAATGGAAACTGACCGGCGGGAAGGAAACGGAGTGCGTTGGTTCGCGTGTGGGGTTCTTTCCGTGTGTGCGATTGGCTTGCTCGCCGGCGCCGCTTTTATATTAACTGCGCATGGATTCAGCGCGTGGGAGGAACCGTCCGCGGCCGAGCGGTGGATCGCCCGGCGCGCCCGCATGGCGGCGCTCCCCGCCGGCGCATCGAACAGAGCGAACCCGGCGCCGGATACGCCCGAAGTTCTGGCCGAGGCCCGCGCGCATTGGGCGGATCATTGCGCATCCTGCCATGCGAATGACGGAAGCGGCGATTCGCTGATGGGCCGGCGGACCTATCCTCCGGCTCCGGATATGCGCCGTCCCGAGACCCAGCAACTGACGGACGGCGAGTTGTTCTACATCATCCAGAACGGCGTCCGCCTGACTGCGATGCCGGCCTGGGGCAGTCTGGCTCATGACTCAGCGCATGACGAGCTCGATTCCTGGAAGCTTGTGCGTTTCATTCGCCATCTTCCGGCACTCACTTTCGCGGAGAAGAAGGAGATGGAAAAGCTAAATCCGAAAGGACCTGAGGACAGGAAAGAAGAAGAGGAAGAAGAGAAATTTCTAAAAGGAGAAAACATCAATGATCAACAAACGGAACATCATCACCACTAAGATTCTGAGCGTGGCATTCCTGATCGCGTCGGGGATTCCCGCAGTTGCGCACGAGGGCTTCGATCATGTGATCGGGACTGTCGCCGGAGTCTCGGGCGGCATCCTGACGGTAAAGACAGCCAAAGGAAACGTTGACGTGAAGCTTGACGACAAGACCGAGATTAGCAAAGGCACCGTGAAAGCGCAGGCTTCCGATCTGAAACCGGGCCTGCGTGTAGTCGTCGATATACCGGAGGACAGCAAAGACAGGATCGCGCACTCGGTGAAATTGGGGGCTGCGGGCGCAACTGCTCACGACGGCCACGACGAACATAAGTAGGTTCCTGGCGTAAGGGCAATTCCACTCCGCCATTCCCTTTCCGCTTGCGTGATAGCGCGCAGAGAAATGGCAACTGATGGCGCAAAGGCCCCGGTAACGCCTCGCCACGCTGGCTGGCGTTACAAGGGAAGCACTTTGGCGGGCTAACTGCTAATAGCTGTCCAAAGACTCGTGTTATTCTCATTGCGAATGCGGCGAAAGGTTCAAATCGTGGTCAGCATGGTTGCAATGCTCCTGCTGATCAGACCGCTCGATTGTCTTGCGTTCGGATCATCTCCCAGCGAGACGGCCAAATGCTGTTTGAAGGGTAAGTGCGCTCCAACCGCGAAGGCAGACGATTGCTGCCGCGCATCAGTGCCGGATAGCAGCCAGTCGATGCCCGGAGCAGCTGTAGGTTATTCGTCTCCGCTAATCGATCTCATCGCAGTGCAGTTCCCGAATTGTGTGCCGTCGCTTCGTTCCGAGCTTTATTTCGACACGGTTCGGCATCCACCTCCGCTGAATCGGGTTCCGTACACACCTCCGCTTCTGATCTGATCTCCGTGCCCAGGTGCGTCCGCACTCTGGCTCTCCTATATCAATCGTGCTCGGGGTGAGGTGCGTTCGCGCGCCGCACCATTCGCTTTCGCGTCATTTGTTCCTGCTATTGGGAGATCACATGAGAAATCAGATTGCCATTTGTGCGGGTGTGCTGGCCACAACGGCGGCCACCGGTCTGCTAACCGCCCAGGCTGCCGGGGGCTGGCAGAGCGCCGCCCGCTGGCATCGCACGCTGGAGAAGTCCGTCCCCGGCACGCTGCTGATCGACGACGCCGGGGTCGAATTCCGGTCCGCAAAATTGAGGGAGCGCTGGGCGTGGCTCGATATATATAGTTTCGACCTTTCGGCCCGCGAACTCACGCTGATCAGCTATCAGAACCGGCCCTGGCGCGAGCCCGGCGACCGGAGATTTCACTTCACCCTTACCGAAGCAATTCCCCCCTCCGTCGCGGCGGAACTCACCATGCGCATCGCAAGACCGGTACGCAACGGAGATCCTCCACCAGCCGTGCCTGCGACAGCCGAAATTCCCGCTCATCGGCGCGCCTTCTCCGGCGGAAGCAACGGGATCATACGTCTGAAGAACGACGGAATCGACTATGTGACAAAAGATGGCCGTGACGCGCGGAGCTGGCGATGGGACGACATCGAGACGATTGCCAACCCCAATCCCTGGGAACTGCGCGTCGGCGGGTATCGGGAGATCGCCGAGTTCGACCTCAAGCAGCCGATGCCTCGCGAGCTGTTCGAGCGCATGTGGGACCGGCTGTACGGAGGACGTCCATGAGTGCCTCCCGAACCCTTCTCGCGGCCTTATTGTTGACCGCGTCACTGCTGAATGCCACAGGCGCGCGTGCTGACTCGCTCTCCGCCTTACTCGAAGAAGCCAGACGAAACAATCCGGATATTCTCGCGGCGCGACGGGCATGGCAGGCGGCAGCGCAGGTCCCCACTCAGGTTGCCACCATGCCAGATCCTACGGTCTCGGTCCAGCATCTGTCTGTCGGAAGCCCCCGGCCCTTCGCGGGCTACACCAACAGCGATTTCGCATACATCGGGTTGGGAATCTCCCAGGATCTGCCGTATCCAGGCAAGCTCAGGCTGAAGGGCGAGTCCGCGCGGGAAGATATCGCAATCGCCCGCGACAAACTCGACACCGTCACACGTGCGGTTCTGCAGCAGGTGAAGGAAGCGTATTTTCAGCTCGCCGCGATTCAGGAAACGCTGGCAGTGCTCGACCGCAACAGCAGGCTTCTCGAACAGATCGAGAACATCGCGGACGCCCGCTATCGCGTGGGCCAGGGAATTCAGCAGGACGTTCTCAAAGCTCAGCTCGAACGAACGAAGCTGCTGCGCGAGACCGCGCGCCAGCGTGAACTGATGGGTTCCGGCAGGGCCCAGCTCACAAAGCTGCTCAATCGCCCGCTCGACTCGCCGGATCTGTCTTCGCGGGACTTATCTGTGGAACAGCTGGTCGAGACGCCGCTGCGGTATACAGCCGAGGAATTGCTGGCGAAGGCGCGAACGCAGAATCCGGCCATCGCCGGCCAGCAGGAGATAGTGAAGCGCCAGAGTCTCGGGGTAGAAATGGCACGCAAGGATCGTTACCCGGATTTCAACGTGCAATATCAATGGCAGCACACCGCGGAGCAGTTTCGCGATTACTATATGGTCAGCTTCAGTGCCCGGCTTCCCATTTACCGCAGCCGGAAACTCAATCCGGAACTAGCGCAGGCTACGGAAGAGCTGAGCCGCTCGGAGCGTGAATACGAAAGCCAGATTCAGGCGGTGTATTTCGATGTGCGCGACCAGTACCTCGCCGCGCAGACAACTTCTCAGCTACTTACGATTTACCGCGAAGGACTGATACCCCAGGCGCTCGCCACTTATCAGGCCGGCCTCGTGGCCTACCAGGGCGGGCGGCAGGATTTCGAAACTCTGCTTTCGTCCTTCATGGACGTTCTTAACTTCGATCAGGAGTACTGGAAAACGCTCGCGGAGCACGAGAGCGCGCTCTCCC
>JBEKTF010000049.1:0-30630 GCA_049516355.1 Bryobacteraceae bacterium
CGCTAACAAGAAGCGCTGAAACCAACGCGTCGAGTCCCCAGTCATGATTAGCCCATCCGTTTCGCAAACACGCCTACGCCAATCGCAAGGCCGATTGAGCCAAAACCAAACAGCGCCAGTAAAGGAATGTTGCTGGAGGTCTGGGGTATTGTCCTCGGCGTGGGATTCTCGGCGACAGCAGGCGCCTCCGGTTGCAGAGCGGGAGCGGCTTCCGGCGCTGGAGCAGGAGTCTCCGCCGGTGGAGGCGGAGGCGTATTCTGCGCGACCTCAGCCGGCGGCGCAGGGGCCTCGGCCTGAGGTTCCGGTGTAGTCTGCGTTACCTGGGCCACTTGAGTGACCGCCATCTTGTGGTACGGAAATTCCTCGCCCTGAAAAGCGCCCTGATAGTACCAATCTCTCAGAGCTTTTGGTTCGCCGGCAGGAGTCTCCCAAAAAGTGAAGTGAGCCTTACCAGCCTCTGCTCCCTGCAGGCGCGCTGGAATGCCTTGCTCCATATAACCCACCGGGTGCGCCATAACCGTGGTAATCAGATGATTTTCGCGCACATTCAAGATCTGCACCACGTGCTCATAGGGCGCCGTGTATAGCAACTGGAATACGTATTTGCCAGGTTCCAGAACGGTACCCGCCACATTCAGCGAAGCTGAGGTAGTCACGATTGTTTTGTGATCCCAATCATCGGCCTTTGCCCTCGGAGCTACCGCTACTATCCCGACTGCTGCGGCGAAGACCGCCGTTGTGAGTCGAATATTAACCATTTTGCATTACCTCCCCTTGTATTCGCTGGCTCGTTTGTTAAACGGCTGCGCACCCTGAATAGAGCAACCCGGTTGCCATGGTGCCCAAAAACCCGGAAATATTTTCACACCCGGATTCCTTATGCTATCGGCAGGCAGGGTAAAATGGCTGTGAATGCTCAATACAGGTTCGACACGCGTCCTCGTCGTCGACGACGATCCGCGTCAACGTTCGATCCTCGCCGAAATGGTTGGTAGCCTCGGCTACGCCGTAGTAGCGGCAGGGGATGGAGTCGAGGCGATGGATTTGCAGGCTGAATCCCCCGCCGATCTGATCCTCACCGACCTGATCATGCCGCGTATGGACGGTTTCGAGTTGCTGCGTACTCTCGAAGCCCGTGGCGACCGGACTCCGACCATCGTTTTGACGGGTTTTGGAAGCATCGAAAAGGCGATCTCGGTAGTGCACGACTTGAAAGCGTTCTGGTTTCTGGAGAAGCCTGTCAAACCCGGAATTCTGCAGGCTCTGATCGAGCGCGCCGCTGCGCAGAACCGGTTGGTGGAAGAGACCGAGGTCCTCAACCGGCAGCTTAGTTTTCACGGGGTTCTGGGGGACCTTGTGGGCAATTCGCGCCCCATGCGGCAGGTGTTCTTCGAAATCCAGCAGGTGGCGCCAACGTCCGCTTCGGTACTGATCACGGGTGAAAGCGGAACAGGTAAGGAACTGGTGGCGCGCGCTCTGCATCGGCTGAGTCCGCGGGCCGGCGGCCCGTTCGTTCCCATCAACTGCGCCGCGCTGACCGAAACGTTGATCGAAAGCGAGCTGTTTGGACACGAGAAGGGCGCCTTCACGGGGGCGCTCGAGCGTCATATCGGCTGCTTCGAGCAGGCTAATAACGGGACGGTTCTTCTCGACGAGATCGGCGATATGCCGATCGGCACCCAATCCAAACTGCTGCGTGTCCTCGAGGACCGCAAGGTACGCCGCCTAGGCGGCAAGATCGATCTACCCGTGGAAGTTCGCGTTGTGGCGGCCACCAACAAGAACCCGGAGGATGCGATCAAGGATAAGCTCCTTCGGGAAGATTTGTACTACCGGCTGAACGTGTTTCACATTCATCTGCCCCCGCTGCGCGACCGCAAAGAGGATATCCCGGCGATTTCGGAGGCGATCCTCACCACTCTGAACAAGAAGCACGGATGCCGCATCGCGGGAGTGCACCCGACCACTCTCGAAAGATTTCAGACGTATTCGTGGCCCGGCAATATCCGGGAATTACGGAACGTGCTCGAGCGCGCGGCAATCATGGCGGGGGAGGGGATGATTCTTCCCAAACATCTGGCGCTGGATCCGACCGCCGCTCCTGAGCCACAGACTGATCCGCGGCAGGTTGAGGCCGCCGCGGGCCAACCCGGTGAATCGCTTCCCGTGCGGCCGGGCGCCTCGCTTGAAGAGATCGAAGAAGCCTACATCAACCGGATTTTGCAGCAGACCAACAACAACAAGACCAAAGCCGCCGACATTCTCGGGATCAGCGTCCGCACGCTGCACAATCGTTTAGGGCAACTGACGAAGGGCAAGGCAACCGGCGCGACTGGCTGAGGTCCGCGTTTTATGACTTTTTCTTGCGAGCCGGTGTCGCGGCTCCGACGCTCAATCCCATCGCGCGTAATTGCTCTTCGGCCTGAGCCTTGCGATCCGAGTGCGGGTACTTCCTGACCACGGTGCGAAACTGTTCGGCCGCGGCATCTCTTTTTCCCAGACTCTTGAGCGCCATGCCTTTCATGAAGTACGCATCCGGCGTGATTTTGGTCTCGGGGTAACGTTCCAGGACCGCGTCGAAATCCATCACTGCGTCGTCGTACTTCATCTGCCCGAGATGAATCTGGCCGATATAATACTGCGCATTCGGAGCAAACGGGTCGTCCGGGTAGAAGCGCAGGAAGTCGGTGAACTCCGCAACCGCAAGGTCGGATTTCCCGCTCGAATAGTCGTTATTGGCGTTCCCGTACAACGTTGCCGCCGGGGGTGGCGCGCTTGTCCTCGCCCCCGGCTGGACACCGGCTGAATCGGGATTCGTATTCGAGGGCGGCGGTGGCGCGGGCGGGGCCTGCAGAACCTTGATGGCGTTGTTCATGTCGGTCAGCAGCTGGATCACGCGATTCATTTGGGTGGTTAAATCGGCCAGAGAATTCCGCACTTCCGCCGAGTCGTTATTCAGGTTGTCCACTTTGGCTGCTACCGCCGCGACCGGGCGAAGCGCGTCCTTCAGCTCACGATCGAGCGTCTGCGCCACGCTCGCACTCAGGACGCTGACGTTCGTGTTCGTCTTGTTGCCCGCATCAAGCGCCTGCGCAACCAGCGTTTCCAGGGTGGCCATTTTCTGATCGAAGCCGCTCTGCAGCGTGCGGACCTGATCCTGCAGCTGGGCGATATCGCGTTGCATTTCCTGCTGCTCCTTGCTCGCAGCGAAGATCGAGCCGGGCAACATCAGGGTGGAGAGAGCGAGTATATAAATCAAACGCTTCATAGATTCACTTTACTTCGTTTGAGCCGGAGACGCGACTTCAAGTCACGTTCCTGTCGCGTTTCCCTATTGCCCAACGGAAAAATGAGCGCGCCGGTTTCTCTGCCAGCAGCTATCGTCGGACTCCGTACAAACCGGGCGTTCTTTTCCATAACTGATCGTCATCAGCCGGTTTGCCGGAACTCCCAGTTGCACCAGAAAATCGCGCGCCGAAGTTGCGCGGCGGTCGCCCAGACCCAGGTTATACTCCGCCGAGCCCCTTTCGTCGCAGTGGCCTTCCACGTTGATCCTGGCATTGGGGAAATCGGCCAGTATTCGTTTCAACGCGTCGGCGTCTGACGTCAGGGCGACACGCGCGTCATCGCGAATGTTGTTCGAATCGTAATCGTAAAGCGCGTCCTGAAGATCGGACTGGACGCGCGACTCCAGCGTGCCCGTGCGCGTTGGCCTGGTTATGGGCGGAGGCGGAGGCGCGGGTCCTGTCACTGTAACGGTCGCGGTGGCGGATGCGTCGCCGGTGGTGCCGCTGGCGGTGAGGACATAGGAAGTGGTCTGCGGCGGCGTGATCCGGCGCGTGCCGCTGGCTTCCACGGTTCCGAGGCCATTGCTGATCACGACATTGTTGGAACCGGTAACATTCCAGCGCAGGACCGCGGACTGGCCACGCTCGATCGTCGTTGGTTCCACGGTAAACGCCGCAATAACCGGCGTCCCGGGCGCGGCCGGTGTAGCCGTTGCGGGGGCTGTCGCAGCCGGTGGTGGTGGCGGCGGTGGTGGTGGCGGAATCGGCGTCTTCTTGCTGCATGCCGACGCGAAAGTAATCAGAACCAGCGTGAACGTGAGGGCCGCCCGGCTGGGCCGGTTGTTGTCAGTCAAGCCGCGGAGAGGTCGGAATGGAGAATAAATAGTCATCATTACTTAACGCCCCATATGGGCGTTCTATTATCGCCGTCTTTCGTCAATTGTTTCACCTGCGTACCGTCTGCCAGCATTGTATATATCTGCGACTTGCCCCCGCGCGTGGAAGCGAAAACCAGATGACGGCCGTCCGGTCCCCAATCCGGGTTTTCGTTGCGTCCCTCGCTGTGAGTCAACTGCACGAACTGGCGTGAGCCGAAATCCATCACGAACACATTGAAGTTACCAGTCGCATAACCGCGTGTCCATGAAAAAGCGAAGTGCTGTCCATCCGGGTGCCACGAAGGATTCGATGCTTCGCCTTCGCCATTAGTCACCATCTGGATTCCCGCGCCATCCGAATTCATCTGATAAATCTGCTGATGGCCGGGTCCTCCGACGAAAAGCAGCAATCCCGGGTTCTTCGGATTCACCTTCGGTTCCATCTCGATCGCATCGCGATGGGAAACTCGGCGAAAGCCCTGCCCGTCGATTCCGGCAATGTAGATCTGGGCAAGCCCGGCCGCCGTCGAGGCATAGTAGATCTGCTTTCCATCCGGCGTGAAATTGGGCGTCGCGTTCAATGAAGCTTCCTGATTATAAAAAGGTAGCGGCCGGCCTGACAGCGTGTCCAGCATCATGATCCGCGGCGTGCCTTTGGCATAACTGGTGAACGCAAGCCGGCTCCCATCCGGCGAAATAGCCGGATTGATCGAAAGGCTTTGGAGCCGCGTCAGCTGTTTCTGATTACCGCCGTCCCAATCCATGGCCCAGATTTCGTCAGCCCCGGCGCGCTTCGAAACATAATAGATGCGGCTGCCGAGCAAAGATCCGCTGCCACCGAACTTCTGAATAATGTCGTTGGCGAACTCATGCGCGACTTTCATCGCGCCCGCTTCGTCGAGGGAACCGGTATAGCGCGAAGCCAGCAACTGCGCGGACTGCGGATTCGTCTGCCGCGTGTCGTCAACGTTGCCATAAAGCACCAGCACGCCGTTCTGCGCGGCTGTGTACCCGAACACCAGATGCGACGCGTTCACGGGAGCCCCTGCCCAGTCGGAAAGCGCGAAGCCCTGCCCGTTGTCGTCCGGCCGCAGATCTTCGGGCCGCTGCGGATTATTAAGCGGGAAGACGCTCTTGGGCTTCATATCGAAAACCCCGGAACTCTGCAAATCGCTGAACAGCGTCGAATTGAACGCCGCCATCAACTGTTGCGAGCCGGACCCACGGAAGTCGATGACGGCCAGGGCGGGCTTTCCCGTGGAGCCGGTGATCCAGACGTTGATATCCTGCGCGAAGATCGCGGCCGCTGTGGCGACCGCAAACATCAGTAATAAGAAAGTAGATTTCCGCGTCATTGTCGTAATTGAAACATGATTTCCACCGTTGCTTCGTTACGGGGGAACTGTTGTGGCAGCGCGGGCAGCGGGTTGGCATCGAGTACGGCCCGTTTTGCCGATGTATCCAAGAGATAATCCCCGCTGGGCTGCGAAACTTGCACGTTGGTAACCGTTCCATTTCGCGCAATCGTAAAAGTCACGGCGCATTTCTGCGATGGCAGCGAATGCACGTTGGCTCTGTTCCAGTGTTGAGCGATCTGGTCCCGCATCAGATTGGCATAGGCGCCGAACTGTGTTCCGAGGACCGATGCCGGCCCGATGTCGATACCGCCCGCTCCCTGTATCCCGTACATCGGCGTATTCGCCGCCTGCGGAACGGTCGAATAGACCTGATTGTCCTTGTATTGCTCCGGCGGGCGGAAAAGCGTCTGCACCTGCTGCTGCGGCGAGAGTTTCCTCCGCTTGTCGATCTTGTCCGGAATGGGGATCGCGTCCTCCGGTTGTGCCTTCACCTGCTTTTGCAACTTCACCACGGGCGCAGGCGCTTCAGGGACGATGGATTTCGTATCGTTGGCGAGCGGATTAACCGGCCCTTCGCGCCGCGGAATCGGAATCGTCTTCACAATGTCGACCCCTACCGATCCGGTGCTGGTCGCCTGCGACCCGAAGTTATTCTTCGTCAGATTCCAGAAGCCCGACAACACCAGCAGCGCGGCTACGACTCCATGCGTCACCAGCGACCCGGCGAACGCTTTGCCCAAAGGGTCGCGCGAAGCATCTTGAGGCTGCGCCACGGGATGCAAAGCTTGCTGCATATCAGCGCTTTCTGCCTATGTTGCCATCCGGTTGTGTCACTACGTTGACGCCCAGCTTGCCATCGCCGAGGACGCTCATGACATTGGCGATGGGGTCGAACGGCGTTTCCCGGTCGGCGCGCAGATAAACGGCCTGCTGACCTGGATACTTGCTGTGAACCTCCTGAACGAGCAGGTTGATATTGACCGGGTCCTTCCCCAAATAAATGTCGCCGGATTTTGAAATCTGCACTACCGGCAAATCCTTCGTGCTGGACGCGACCGTCTTCGTCTTCGGCACGTCGATTTCGATGCCGTATTCCATGACGTGCGCGGTGATCATGAAAATGATCAGAAGAACCAGCGCGACGTCGACGAACGGAGTCACATTGATTTCGGCCAGGGGCGTCACGCCGCGCGATCGACGTCCGCCGCTCGTTCCCATAGAACTGAACGCCATGGCGCTAGTTCCCGAAACTCCGCTCGATCAAATTAAGGAACTCGAGCGAGAAATCGTCCATTCGCGCGCCCATCACTCTGAGCAAATGGCCGAAATGGTTGTAGAAAATTGCCGCCGGGATGGCGGCAAACAGACCGACGGCGGTAGCGATCAAAGCTTCCGCGATGCCAGGACCTACCGCGCGCAGACTGGTGCTGCCCGCCGATCCCAGATTCTGGAACGCGCGTATGATCCCGATGACGGTACCCAATAAACCGATAAACGGCGATACCGACGCGGTGGTTGCAAGCCAGTTCAGATTTTGTTCGAGCCGCGACAATTGCTCGCTGACGCCGAGTTGCAGGCTCCGCGAGATGGCCTCGTGGTTCGCGAGGCCGCCGCGCGCTTTTACCTGGCGGCTCACTTCCTGGTAGCCATACTCGAAGACGGAAACCAGTGGCGAAGGCCTGAACTGCTCGCTCGCCGCCATCACTGCCTCAAGGCCGGGGGCTTTACGGAATGCGCGGAGAAAGCGGGCGTCGCTCCTGCTGGCAGTCTTGAACGACGACATTTTTGAAAAAATGACCGTCCACGAGTAAAGTGAAGCCAGGAGAAGGATGCCGAGAATAGCGTAAGTGAACGCCGATCCCTGGCTGATGAAATCCCAAATATCCGTTTGCTGTAAAAAAAAGGCCGCAGGCGGACCCGGCAAATGTCTCCTCCCTCCCAAATCTATCACGCGGACCGGCTAAGGCTCGTGCTTCCGCCAGTTTATAGACGCTGTGCGGCGGGGAAAAGTTTATTCCAATATTGAGATATGCTGGACGCGCGCAGCTTATAGACCTCATGCAGAATCTCTCCCCAGCCGACGCAATCATTCTGCTACTCGATTCCGATCCGGTCATGCGCGCGGTTCTTCGCGATGCGCTTGAGAGCGCCGGTTATCTCGTGGTGGCGGCAGGCGATCTGGGAGCGGCCGTCGATCGCCTGCACGAGATGCGGCCCGATTTACTGATTACCCGCCCTTACATCAACAGCATGCCAGGACACATGGCAGCCGATTATCTCCGCAGTAAGCGGCATGGATTGGCCGTCCTGATCGTAGGCGGGTTTATGGATGACGACAGAGTCCGCGATCAGGACGCGATCGGTTTGTTCCATATCTTCCCGAAACCGTTCAGCCGCGGTGAATTCCTGACCCATGTCAAGCAAGTGTTGGGCACCGTTCGTAAATCCTGACCGGGAACGCGACTAAAGTCGCATGTTGAGTTTCTACATTTTCAGTGACGAAGCGCCCCAGTGGGGCAGGTTGCCAACCTGCGGCCGATTGTCAATCGGCCTGGCGCTGGACCATGGAAACTCTTCAGGTGTTATCGCCAGCCCGGCCTTGACCGGGTTCATCTCGATGTAATGGGTAATTCGTTCAAATTCCGCATCGTTGCGAACCAGTCGATCATAGCTCTCGTCCTGCCAGAACGACCGACCGGTAAGGCCGAGGATTCGGTTACCCTCCCGGGCAGTGAATCTCTTGAGCGATTGCATCACCCTGGAGACCGCCACCAGCGGGGTCATCAGAAGATGAACGTGGTTCGGCATAACAACGAATGCATGGAGCTGATAATGCCTCAGATGCCGATCCCGGTAGCGAATGGCATCCGTCACCATCGTCGCGACCTCGGGCATGCACAGGAATTGCGGGCCCGCGGATGCGATGCAATGTCCAGGACCCGGTCCATGGCGAGAAAAGCCTGTCCTGAGGCGACTGCCGAAGGAAACTTCCGGTTGTGGGGAAAGCTGCCGTCCAGGCGCCAGGTAACGAACAGGGGCTGGCCCACGGCATGATAGTGTGGCAGCCGGCGGTACCCGAAGGTGGTCACAGAAACAAAAGTGGGTATCGGGCAGAAAGATTCTCGGGACAGTCGCCAGGCCCATTGGCAATCGGCCGCAGGTTGACAACCTGCCCCACACTGAAGATTCCACCGCCCGTTTAGAATGTAGAAACTCCAGACGCGACTAAAGTCGCATATACCAGCAGTACACTAGCGACAGCGACTTTCGCCAAATGGATATCGATTTCATCGCGGCCGGACAATCGGCCATGGAACTGGAAGCGGAGGCCATTACATGCGCAACCCGCCGTCTGGACGGCCAGTTCACCTCGGCCGTCCGGTTGATTCACGATCATCACGGAAAGATTGTCGTGACCGGCCTCGGGAAATCCGGCTTCGTGGCGCAGAAGCTCGCGGCGACACTCTGCAGCACCGGAACGCCCGCTGTGTTCCTCCATCCTGTCGACGCGCTGCATGGCGATGTGGGGATCTATACCCGAGGCGATCCGACTGTGCTGCTCTCGAAGAGCGGAACCACGCTCGAATTGCTGCGTCTGATACCAATCCTCAGGGAATTGAATTCACTGCTGATCGGAATCGTCGGCAATAGAATGTCGCCTTTGGGTAAGGAAATGGACATCCTGCTCGACGCCTCCGTTCGCGCGGAGGCCGACCCTTATAACCTCGCCCCCACTGCCAGTGCCGCAGTCGCGACGGCGCTGGGAGACGCTCTCGCGCTCGCCGTTATGCAGGCCCGGAAATTGACCCCGGAAGACTTCGCGCAACGCCACCCGGCGGGTCAGCTCGGGCGCAATCTGCGCGTTACCGTGCGCCAGGTGATGCATTGCGGCGACGAAGTGGCATGGGCGGATCGGGAGAGTTCCATCAAGTCCGTGATTATTGCGATGAATCGATGCCCCCTGGGCGCGGCTTGCGTCATTGGAGAAGACGGGCGCCTCGAAGGTGTCATTACGGACGGGGATCTGCGGCGGGCTTTGCAGATGCACGACGATATTCGCGCTGTGAAGGCCGGCGATCTGATGACGGCGCGTCCGGTCACGGTAGAACCCGACGCGACGCTGCAGGAGGCGTTGCGGCTGATGGAAGACCGGCCTTCGCAGATTTCGGTGCTGCCCGTATTAGACGGTAAGCGCTGCCTCGGCCTTGTGCGTTTGCATGACCTCTATCGGACGGAGTTGCTATGAACTGGGACAGCGCCGCGACTGACGACAAATGGCCCGTGCCGATCTCGAATCGCGCCGCGAAGGAGGAACTCGGCCGGCGGATCGCGGACAAAGTTCAGGACGGCCAGGTGATTGGGGTGGGTTCGGGGTCGACCGCCTGGATCGCGGTCCAGGCGATTGCCGAACGTGTGCGGCGTGAAAACCTGCGTATCACCGTCATTTGTACCTCTCCCGAATTGACGCTCGCCTGCGCGGCGGCCGGACTGCCGGTGGCTTCTCTGCTGCAGCGGCGCCCCGACTGGGCGTTTGACGGCGCGGATGAAGTCGACCCGGGCCGCAATCTCATCAAGGGGCGCGGCGGCGCCATGTTCATGGAAAAAGTCCTGATGCATGCGTCCCCGCGAAACTTCATCCTGGTGGACCCGTCGAAACTGGTGCCAAAGCTGGGTACGAAATTCGCGATCCCGGTCGAAGTCCTACCCATCACGCTGCGCCTGGTGGAATATGAGTTGAAGGCCATCGGAGCGGTCGAAATTGCTCTCAGGCTGGCAGTCGGTAAGGACGGGCCGGTCATTACGGAGAATGGCAATCTCATTCTGGATGTCCGGTTCGCCGAGATTCATGCGGCGCTCGAAAGAGATATCAAGGCTGTGCCTGGCGTCATCGAATCGGGGCTCTTCTGGGGCCGCGATGTCGAGATCGTCGTTGCAGACGGTGTTGCAGGCGGTGTCGCCGGTAGTTGAATTTTCCAGTGCTGTATATTTCAAACTCAGACTGGAGATTCCCCATGCTAAAGAACACCAGCACCAACCAGTCCTTTCTCGCCCAGTAGCAAGCGCCGGAACCTACGACGGCACTCGACGAAATTAATTTTTTTCAGAGAATAGAAGGTCGGGGGCTTAGCCTTGGCTTTGCCCCCTGACCCGCGTGAATCTTTCGGAGAATACTCCGCCTCCCGGCCCACCAACGGTTATCATGCCGCTGTTCAAAACGCGCAGCGCCGCCGTTTGTGGGATCGACGCTCTCCCGATCGACGTTGAGGTGGACCTCTATCGCAGCGGAATGGCGCGCGATTTCATGCTCGTCGGAATGCCCGATACGGCGGTTCGCGAAAGCCGCGAGCGAATCAAATCGGCGCTGATGAACTCAGGCTTCGGCTATCCGAATCAAGCGGTTACTGTAAACCTCGCGCCCGCTCACGTGCGCAAGGAAGGGGCTGGATTCGACCTCCCGATGGCTCTTGCCATCCTCGGCGCCATGGGGACTCTCAAAGGCCTCGATAAGCATCTCTCGGTGGGCGAGTTGTCGCTCGACGGCACCATCCGGCCAGTGCGCGGGGCGCTGTCCGTCGCGGTTTGCGCGCGGGAAAACCGTATCGAGAATCTGATCCTGCCCGCGGAAAACGCAGCGGAGGCATCCGTGGTCGATGGCGTGAACGTTTTCGGTGTGACGCACCTGGCCGAGGTCGTAGCGATGCTGAACAAGCCGGAGAATTTCAGCCCCGTGAGGCACGCGCCGGGTTCCGCGAGCACGGCGATTTCCGAATCCACGCCGGACTTTCGCGATGTGCGCGGCCAGACCACGGCCAAGCGAGGGCTCCAGGTGGCCGCGGCCGGCGGTCACAACGTCCTCATGATCGGGCCGCCTGGTTCGGGAAAGACCATGCTGGCGAAAAGGTTCGCGGGCATTCTGCCGCCGCTGACTTTCGAAGAAGCCATCGAGACGACGAAGATCCACAGCATTGCGGGAGTGCTGCCAGCCGGCGCCGGACTTCTGCACACGCGCCCGTTTCGCACGCCGCACCACACGATTTCGGATGCTGGCCTGATCGGCGGGGGCTCCGGCTCTCCGCGCCCGGGCGAAGTAAGTCTGGCGCACAATGGCGTGCTCTTCCTCGACGAATTCCCGGAGTTTCCGCGCAACGTTCTGGAGATTCTGCGGCAGCCTCTGGAGGATTTGACCGTGACCATTGCGCGCTCGAACATGACTCTTTGCTTCCCGGCCAGTTTCATGCTCGTCGCCGCGATGAACCCTTGCCCATTCATGAAACAAATGCGACCAGCGTGAACATGGAGGGAGATCTCGTCCAGTTTATTTCGACACGTCTCACCTGGACGGTGCTGGTACGATTACAAACGCAACGAAATTTTTGCAGGTGGCTGGCCGATAAGATACCGGGACGATTTTGTTGCAAAAAAAGGTATCGATGTTCAGCAGTTGTGATACAGTTGCTGAAAACATACTGCTCGCAACTATGGCAGTCAGTCACGCGTCCAATGTACTGGATTTAGGGTCGAAATTATGACGCCAGCGCGCAAACCATCAAAGCTCTATAGGGTTACGTATGCAGGCCGCGTCGAGGTCGACACCAACAGCCTCGTTTACTCGAAGGAGGGGCAGCGCATTATGGCTGACGCCGACAGGAAGATCGGCGAGGTGAACGAGAGTGCTGATACCGCCAAGAAAACCGACCCAGACAATGATGTCGTGTCGCCGGAACGCGAGGAAAGTAAAACTGCCTCGCGGTAATGCCCGCAAATCTGCTCATCCTGCCCCTGCTGGCCGGATTTTGGTTCCTTCATCACTGCCACAGATACCGCTTTCGAGCCCTCCACTGGGATGGTTACCGGCTGCTCCTTGAATCTGCGGTACACGGATTCATCTTCCTCTCTGTTGCCCGAGGCCTAATCATCGGGCTGAAACTCATACACGGTGTACCGCCTCTGATCGATAACTACTGGCGACCTATTGCGCGCATCGACTACTTGGGGAGTGGAATTGGGTCATTTTTGCTTGCTGGAACGGTATCGTTTCTGGACAACCGCAGTCTGACGCCATTCCGCAGCCGCGACCTCTTTGAAAGTTACAGGGAGTCTCGCGCGGAGCGCAGAGGCGTCTGGCGAAGCGTCCTCGATGCCATCGCTACTGCCTATTCGCTGAATTCCGAGGAAAGTAGCGCGAAGGCCGTCGAGGATTTCGGCAACCCACTTGTTCGATTGCTCGATTCCGCTGCGCGAGGCGGGACCGCCGTCTCAATCACGCTGAAGAACCGAAAGTGGTACGTCGGTTTTGTATCCGAAGCAATCAGTCTCGATCCGAGACAGACGCACTTCCGCCTGACTCCTCTGTTTAGCGGGTTTAGAAACAAAGACACCCTCTCCGCTACGCCAGAACTCTCGTATTCAGCACTTTACGTGGGCATCCAGAGGATGCAAGCTGCTTCGCTTCAGCCCAAAGATTTCGACATCACAATACCGATCGGAGACATAGAGATCGCAAACTACTTCAGAGAAGACTACTACCTCAGGTACTTCGCCAACTCGGATGCGAAGACGATTGTGCAAAGCGGAAGGGATGATGATCCGCCTGCGGAGTACGAAAACCCAGCTATTAATATCGGTTAATTCGAATTCTGGCCCCAGTAGCCCTTCATAGGGTCATAGCTGCGGTTACAATGCTTGCCTTCACGCTGACAATGCTTCGCGGGATTCCTGGTCAACCGCAGAAACGAATCTCAACGTGCGCGGCAAGAAACTCTTGGCTGGCTCGGAGTCCCCACGTTCCCATCTGGCCAGCGTGCTTTGGTCCACCCCAATCTGTGCCGCGGCCACCCGCTGGGACATTCCGAGTAGCGTCCGAGCGTGCGCAAGTCTCTCTGCCCACGTTGTCGGTACCCGCAAGGGATTGTAGCCCAGAAACCGGATGATCGCCGGCATGTACAGTAGCCCGGGCTTCGAACGGTTTGCTTCCCAGTTGGCGATACTCGTTTTATCGACGCCGATCTGCTCCGCGACCTGCCGCTGCAGCAGCTTCAACACGAGCCGTCGGCGGAGAAGATGGTCGCCCAAGGTGTTCAGTTCCTCCGGCGCTTGTTTCCGGTTGCTGAGGCGGTGCGAGCGCGGCAACACGAGCGCCGCGGGCTCGTCCGGCTGGCTGAACCGATAGCTGATCGTGATCTCGCTCTGCTGGACGCCCCAGCGTTCGACCGTCTTCGCCTCGATCTTCTCCACCAGAATCTCCACGATGCGCCGCTTGAGGTCATGCGGAATCGGACCGTCGAGCCGCTTTCGAAGCGTCTCCAGCAGCGCCTCAGCGGACTGAAGCTGCGCGGTCCGGTCCCCGGCCGCAAGCTCACGCTTCACCGCTTCGATGTCGTTTTGGAGATTGGCGGCTTCGGCGTTGACCTGATCGAGCTGCTGATCGAGCGTCGCGTCGTCGATCCTCCCACGCCGGAACAGCGCGAGTACTCGTTCCCGCTCGGTGGCCTTTTGCTGGAGGCGGCCCGTGAGATCGTCGAATTCCTTCTGGCGTCGCAGGCGCTCGCCATCCTGCATTGAGAGGCGTTTCCGCAGCCGCTCCAGAATCTCGCCGGGGTAGCGCAGAAAGGATTCGATATCGGCCCAGACCAGGCGTTCGACATAATCGCCATTCAGTGTTCTCGCCGGACATTTTTTGCCGTTGATTCCGTACAGGCCGCGGGCCTGCTGGCGTCCATTGCACCGATAGTAATGATCCTGCTGCCTCTTGATCCGCATGCCGGAGAACGTCAGCCCGCATAGACCACATTTGATGAGTCCCCGGAGGAGGTACGGCTGGCGCGTGTTCCGCGAAGCCTCGATCCGGTTGTCCTGGAGAACCTGCTGCGCTGCTTGCCACGTCTGCTCGGCAACGATGGCTGGTACCTCACGAACGATTACCTTCCGGTACCGGTTCGCACTCCGCCTCCCGAAGAGATGCTGGCCCATGTACGTCCTGCTCACGATCATGTTTCGAACGTGAGACGGGCGCCAGATGGTGGCAATCCGCCGGCTGCGCTTCCCTGCTTCCGATCCGCGCGCGTTGTCTGCTGAGCCGCAAGGTATTCCGGCGCGATTTAGATAGTCGGCGATCTTCTGGCAGGACTTCTTTTCCGATGCGGACATCAGATAAATCGTGCGGACGACATCGGCTTCGCTCAGCTTGAACCCGGGAATCAGTTCCTCGGAGATGACGATCCGCGCTCGACCCTTCTCTCCGTTCTTGCGGTAGCCGTAAGGCACCACCCCGCCGAGCCAGGCGCCTGCCTCGGCCAGCCGGTTCGTTCCCGCTACTGAACGCTCCCGGATCAGTTCCCGTTCGTGGGCGGCAAAACCGGACAGCATGGTCAGCATCAGGCGCCCGGTGGCAGTAGCGGTATCGAACTCCTCCGTCATGCTGCGAACCCGGACACCGTGCTTCTCAAGTTCCGCTACGGCATTCAGGATCAGGCGCGTGTCGCGGCCGAGGCGGTCCAACTTGTAAACGAGAAGCTGATCGAATTTGTGCTGGCGGGCATCTTCCAGCAACCGAATCCCGCCAGGACGCAACTCTATCGGAACAGTACCGGACACACCGTCATCGGGGTAGGTTTCATAAATGGGTAGTTGATGCAGGTCGCTATATCGGAGTCCGAATTCCCGCTGAGTCAGGATGCTTTGACGCTCCCTCTGCTCTTCGGTCGAAACTCTGACGTAGATACCGACGGCCATTCAGAACACATTCCTCACTCGCGCGCGGCGGAAAGGCAAGCCAGTTCCGCTGGCGCGGAGTCCGCTCCCCGGCGGCTCGGCGGGCGCGTCCATCAGGAGCTGGTACAGGACATCCACCAACTGGTCGAGGCCGCGGCTTCGGGCCTGTAGCGGCGGGTGACGGGCTCGATGCGACGCTCACTGAGCCGAGACCCGGTGGCTGAGTTCAGGAACTCGCTCATCCCACCCCCTCTCGCCCGGAGGCAGGTGAGAGCCGGTGAGTTGAATTTGGCGCTATCCGACGAATAGCGTCTTTTCGTTCATCACTATCCGTAGGATAGAGAGGGTTGTACTTAGTACCATCGCGTTCTGTCAGCTTGGAGTTCTGTCCTGAAGCGGGGATGGGGGCGCGGGGCAAGGGGGCGGCGTCTGAGCCCTCTTGCCCCGCATCAGCGCTGCCGAGACCTTTGGCGTCAGCCAACGCCTGAATCCTCTTCTTTCGACTCCGGGCTCGGATTTCCCGTTCGGCCGCGATCTCTGTTCTCATCTGTTCCGAGAAGGCGTGCGCCAATTCGGTCAGCCGATCTGAATTGGGCGTGACGATGTATGTGGCTGCGGGCCGTTTTGGTGAGCGACCGCGGCCGGATTCGACCAATATCAGGAGTCCGATCTCGGCGAGTTCGGTCAGGGCATGGCTGATAGCGGTCGGCGAGGTAATGCCGCTATAGCGTGATATAGCGATGTAGCTGATCTGTATTGAGAATTCCTGGTCGAGTGGACCTTTTTTCTCGGACATCTCCCAGAGCACCGGTGCGACGCATCGAGCAGCCTCCGACATATTCCCGAACAGCCCCGACCGGATCAGCAGCCCCAGTCCGGTTTCGTATCCGACCGGGTCTCGCCGTCGGTCCGGCTGTGTCAGGTGTTTTCCTGCAGGAATCCACGGGACGTCGAATCGCGCGGCGATCCACAAGGCTGCGTCGCCTGGACCGACCGCCTTCACATCCATCACGAGGTCGATAGGGCCGATTGGCCGGGAATCGCAGCCGAAACACTTAACGGTATTGTTTGTGGCTCGAATTCCGACGGAAGCAGTACGGTCGCCGTTCTTGTGGCGGTCTCCATGCCAACAATGGATCTTTCCGGCGCCGTCAAGCCTGAGATTCAGCTCCCGGGCCACTTCGGCGATTGGCACTTGCCGGTTTATGTACCGCATATCCGGAATCCCCGACGATACAGAAGGCATGGGTTCCCGGCGCTCAACCGTTCGCCTCCGCCTCAAGTCCAAGGGCCTGCGCGAGGGCCAGACAGATGGTGCGAGCCTTAGGTTCGCCGGCAGCCTGCCCGGTTCGCCCGGCCAGCCGCACTTGCGCGGTGAAGGTGCCGCCCGGAGTGGTGACCAGCGCGTAGTCGGCAGTGACGGCATCGAGCAGGCGAAACGCATCTCTGACATCCGCGAGCGGTCGGAATTTCGACCGCGGAATCCAACTCCGGCCGGGTTTGACGTATCGGTCCGGGGCCGGGCGCCAGCCCAAGGCCCGCCGGACAAGTTCATCCGCCAGGCGCTCGTCGGTCATATTCTCGGGCCTCGATCAATTTGCGATTGACGCTTCCACCCGCCCGCGCCACCACCCTGCATCCACGTGTTTACCTGGTCGGGACTGAACCGCCAGGTTCGACCACACCGGATTGCGGGTAACAAGCCCTCGCGTGCCATACGTGTGACCCGGTCGGCGGAACATCCAGGAGGGCCGCAACTTCATCCGTTCTAAGGAGCTTTTGCAACATTGCTTACCTGTTGCAGTCTAGGTTCGGTCGCGCCGTTACGTCGATTAGATTTTAGAAGTGTAAAAGGTAACCGCTTGGGGGTGTATTACTTGCGGGCGATAGAAAGTGTCTAAATCGTAAATGAGGGTAAATGGCCGTAACTTATGAATGGTCCTTCGCGCAAGCCTCGGACAACCACTTTGTTACCGCAGAGTTGTGCTTCATATACGCTCTCGGCCAAGGAAGATCTCTCCAACTGGCGCGCGGAGGGCGATCATATGCCCCGAGCCTTTCGCAGATTGACCGGTAGTCAAGTCCTTCTTTCTTGAGTTCGCGAACCTTTTTCTTGATCCGCGCAACGACCGGGTCAGGCTTTCCACGTCGCCGCTGCTTGCCAATCTCCGTAGGCTCTGCAAGCATCGGTCTGCCTACCAGTTCATCAAACGTTGGGGCTCTCTGCGGTGTTGCCGGGCTCACGATGTCCATGTTCAGTCCGTTGTCCGAAAGCCACCACTGCATGCCCTCGTAGTCCCGAGCAATTTGATCGAACTCGTCGCCCACAAAACCGTGCATGGTTCGGGCTCGCGAGAAAATCGGCTCGTTCAGAACTGTAGACAGCGACTCGATCGGTATCTCAGACTTTGCTGCAATCAGTTCCACTACGTCACGATTACTAAACTCCTTTGGCACCGTAACACCAATAACGGTGTGAATGAGCGTTTCGCGAAGGGGGGATGTGTTAGAGGTTTTTTCATTGTTAAAGCGCCGCCAGAATAATGGATCGCATTGCACCGCGCCCAGCTTAAGCACGTTCTTGAGTGCCGACGCAATCGGCAGCCGGTCTGATCGCTTCGGCATGTCCGAGTATTCCGTAGCCGAGCCCGCATCTGATGGGTCGTTGGATGTGTGTCTTCCCTCGGCAGTTCGCGGTTCCGCCGGGGGATCGCCGATCGGCACCGGCTGCTCATCGGCAATTCCACGCCTTGGATTGGCCAGCAAGTGTTTGAGAATATCGAACGTTACCGCCCCAGCGCTCCGAGCTCTGGCCATAGCGTCGCTCCAGCGGGCGTCGTCGCGAGCCAACTCGGCGAATTCGTGCCCATCCGCCGTGAGGCTTGATATGAAGTCGTGTGGATATCTATGGCCGTTATTCCCCACCGAATACCCCTCCGCGAGGCCTGCGCCAATCAACAGATGCGCATGGTAACCGACTTCATCCTGGCTATAGCCGTCAATAGCCGGCAGGCCGGCAGTCGTCGAGTTCTCGACTGCCAGTACGATCTGGCGCATAAGATTCCAGTCGGGTTTCATTCGTCGAAGCCTTTCGATATCCGGAGTCGATTCAGCGGTCTCGGTCATTGCAGCGTCTGTAGCATCGTCAGGTTCTCTTGATGGCTCGTGGATTGGTGCCGGAACTGCCACTGCGTTGAATCGATGAATCCGGAGCAGGGCTTGCCGTTCGAGGTGCTGGCGCAAAGCTTCACGGAATTTCTCGTATCTCTTGGGGCTGTCATAGAGAGCCAACCGTGCACTTGCGGGAGCGAATTCATCCCAATAGCTCAGGCGCGCGTAAAGAGCCTGGACCTCACGAGATGGCCGATCCCAGTTGCCGCCGGGCTCACGCTCCGATAGTATTCCGGTACTCAGATCATGCCTGATCGAGAGTGGCTTCCGATGATCGGAACCGATGTCGGAGACAGAACCCTTGTCGGGAAAGATGCTCTCGATGACCGTGGGTACCACGTCGTCGATAAGCGTCCGCTCGAAACTGTCCGGCCCTTGGGCGCCAATTTTGCGTTTATCCGCTTCCGCGTTGAAAAGCAGCTTGCCGAGAGCTAAAAAAGCACTCAGATAAACTCCGGGATCATCGGAGTCGCCGGCCGCGGATATGGCCGCTTCCAAATCACGCTTGCCTTCCGCAGGTAGTTCAACCATCGTTCCGCCGCCATACCCGCCGAGATTGAAGCGGCCGCCCGGGGCGGGAGCCTTTCACCGGGTTCATGAGGCCCGGCTAGGCGGCCAACAACAATTCTACTGCGATTTGTTTGGGCGGGTTGAATCCACCTGCTCTCGGCCCCGCGCTTCTTCGCGGCAAACGAGCGGTTTTCCCGTCGGACCAAATCGCCGGGTGGGCCATTGGGTCGTTAGGAACTCCCCCGCGGCAGAGTAAAATCTTCTTTGACAGCGCTGATTCGAGGAGGATGCCTGTGAAACAACACCGACGGACCACCGTATCGCTCGTCGCGGCTCTTGCAGTCCTGGTCAGTTATCCAGTGAAAGCCGAGGTTCTCGACAAAACGAAGAAGATCGGCAGAACCGCCGTTCATTACAAGGTCGTGCTCCCAAAGAACTACGATGCCAGCAAAGCTTATCCCGGCGTCCTCGGGTTTGGCGGCGGTCCGCAGACCATGAATGTAGTGGACAACGTCATCGCCAGGAATTTCCGCGATGAGGCGGAGAAGCGCGGCTACATCGTCGTGGTCCCCGCGGCGCCGGACGACCAGTTGTTCTTCGACGGCGGGGAGCGTATCTTCCCCGAGTTTCTAAAGCAGATTCTGGCCGACTATAAAATCCAGGACAATAAATTCCATGCCGCCGGGCCGTCGAATGGCGGCATTGCCGCATTTTACGTGGCGGCGCTGAATCCCGATTACTTCCTGTCAATCACTGCGTTTCCAGGGCACCTTTGGGAGCCGACTCCGGCGCACATGAAGGCCATCTCGAAGATGTGCATCAACATGTTCGTCGGGGAGGTGGACCCGATGGGGTGGCAGGATCTGATGAAGAAGCAGGCCTCGGACTTTCGTGCCATGGGCATGACCGCACAGTACACGGTCGAAAAGGGACAGCCCCACCGTTTGGAAACCCTCGCGGGCGCAAACGCAGGTCGGCTGTTCGATCTGTTCGAACAGGCCCAGCACGGCTGCGGCAAATGAACTAGTTCACCCACCGACGCTTACCGGCGTGTAGCTCGACGCGAAAAAAATAGCTCCCGATAATGCGGAATATCGCCCGCGTGGTTTGCTGGTTGAGTCGCGTTTTTCGCGTAGCGCTTTAGCAATCGCCAATTATTCGTTGAGATAAACTAGGGCGGCAGTCTTCATTTTGGCGATGAGGAGATTCTTGTCCTGTGCATCCCGTCCAGCCGATTCCGATCAACGTCACTGAAGTTGGTGAATTTATTAGATTTCAGTCGTGCGAACGGCGATTTAAGCTGGGCCTTTCGAACCGTCAGCTTGCCCGCAGCGTCCCATTTTCTGAACGACTCTTCAATACTCTCGATCCGGTGCTCCAGGAAGTCGGTCACGAAGCTGAAGGACGCTGGGAGGGATCGCTTCAAGCGCAGGGCTTCAATACTCTTACGCCTCACCCTAATATCGACGAGCCCGTGACGAGTACTCCATGGAGCGACTTCCGCCAACTACTGGAATCGGTCCCGCTTAACGCACTGGCATATGGCCGTGAAATCGAGGTGGCGGGTAGAATCGGGGCATTCGAAGTCAGCGGCCGTATCGATTTTGTTGTAGTCCTCTGGGATAGCGGCAGAGTTCGCCTAAGGTTGATCGAAGGCAAGGCGAGTAGAAAAGACCGCACGTATCACCGAATACAGCTCGCCATTTACATGATTCTGCTCCGCAGAGAGTTACAGCGGACGCCATTGATCATCGCTGATCAAGAAGTCGATGCCGACATGCTCGAAGGTACTGTGGTCCGAATCGACGAATCGACCAACGAGCCTCAGGACATGATCCTGCAGCTGGCATTGAATTTGGACACTGAAGTGGCGGACGTGGAGCGAATGCTTTCAGAAGAGGGACTCCTCGCGACCATCGCAGCCAACGATCTTGATTCGATCGAATATCAGCTTAACAGCAAGTGCGATGGGTGCGTCTTCAGCGTCCACTGCCTCCCGGAGAGCGCGCGCTTGCGTCGATTAGAGCTTACGGGCGTTCCGCCAAGAACGTGCAGAGTGCTGCGAGCGCAAGGGATCAGCACTATCGACGAGCTGGCGACCATCAACCTGGAGTCACCGCTGGCCGCTTCAATTCGGCAGGCAGGTGGCTTTGACGAGAATATTGATCGTTTAATCCGAATCGCTTCCGCTCGACGATCAACTTTGCCTCGGGGGCAAGATGATCCCGATACATACCAAGTAAGAGCGCTCCCACACTCTGGCCACGGGCAATTGCCGACTCACGAGATCGGCGGGCAGAGGCTCGTTCGTATCTACCTGCAAGTGGATTACGATTATGTGGAAAATCGACTTGGTGCTCTATCGGCACATATTACCAGCAGCGACTTTCGAATTTATACACCGTTCGACGAGACAACGCACGTGCCCTTGCCGGGATATGCGGAGCGTCGGCGCACCAGTCCAGTCGGCGAACCAGCTGTGTTTGAGCAGCGAGTTGGCAGCGGTGGGCGAGAGGTCGTCACTTATCAAACACAAGCGTGGACCGGCAGCTCTGACGAAGATACGGCTTCAGAACGCCAGCTGATTCAACAGTTCTTCCTTGATTTGATGGATTCCATTGCAGAAGTAGCTCAAGCCGAGCGCGCCCCAGTTCACTTCTACGTGTATTCCAGGTCGGAGATGACGCAACTGATCGAAGCCTGTACTCGAACCAGTTCTTTGCTGTTGAGCCACTTGAGGGAGCTACTGGGTTGTCGGGAAAGCCTTGAGCAGCTTATCTTCTCTTGCTTGCAGGATGAAGTTGACCGGCGCTTTGCCCTCGGTTGGACGAGTCGGGGCTTATGTGTCGCCACGTCGCTTAGCTGGTTCGGCCAACGCTACCATTGGACCAGGAGGGTTGGTGGCGCGGCCGAAGAACTCGACCGAGTGTTTGAGCAAGATATTTTTGACTTCCGCACTAGGCTAGATTTGGATGCAAATGGCAACTGGGCGGCGTCCGATGCTGAAACCGCTTCTCGCCATCGGTTCGAAATCCGGAGCCGTTTTCACGACACGCTCACTGCGCCATACTGGCGTGCCCTTTGGCGAACATTACCGAATCCCGATGATCCCAGGATCACGGACGGGAGGGTAAAGGCTTCTATCAGACGTTACAATCGGGTGGTAGTCAGACCAGGTCTGATGCGCGCGTACTTAGTCGCACGAGTTCATGCCCTGCGGTGGCTCGAAGAGCGAATTCAGTTCAAAAACGGAGAAATTGAGAAGACGCCGCTCGAAATAACTCAACTCCAGAACTTTACACTCAACGTCGATACAACCGGCAGGGCAGCGATTGATTTCCTTCGTCTTGATCATCACGTGGCAATGACCGACTGGTTAACGGCCCGCATACAACCAATGCCGGTCCGAGTACAGACTGGTCAAACCATGCCCGTGTGGGGTGTCGAGGCATTGAACGATAAGACGTTAACGGCAGAGATTGGCGTTGAGGATTTCGGGCTGACTACGGGTGAGTTCTCGTTACGAACGGCTTTCGATTCTGGCGGCTTCGTTCGCCTCAGCCCCCGTGATTCAGACATAAATCGAGCCCAGACCATAGGTCAGCTTACGCGAGGCGGAATCACATGCAAGATTGACTCGATTGATTGGGAAGGGGGAACCATTTCTCTGACACCCATCTTCAGCAAGTCCGAGACATACCTTCTGAGTAGCTGGACTCCCGATCCTGGAGAAGTGTTTGATTTCGCGGCTATAGACGACAGCCCTTCCGATTATGTCGCCGGCCGGGTGGAGCGGAGGCTTCGTTCAGGTTTGGGTAGGCATGTATTCCAATGGTTTGATCCATCTAATCCGCAGATTCCAGCACAATTGCCATTACCAGCGGATCGGGCCGGGCGAATTCGAGCGTGTTTGGCGACCTGGCAAGTTCCTCATACTGCAGCAAGGACTCCGCTGACTGATGACCAGCGGAACGCTGTCACCGAGGGGGTCGCTAGGAGCCCGTCCGAGAAATCATTTTAGGAGTCACATGTTGTGGCGGGCGCACGCTGCTACTACCAGCAATTGTGGTCTAAGCATGCGAATTTCGAATACTCGGACACACTCCTAGTAGGGTCCAATTGCTGAAGGGACCTCCGGGCACCGGAAAGACCGTCACGACGGCTGCGTCAGTCTTAACCCGGTGTGCGGCGCGCTTCAGGCCAGGAAACGTGGTGCTGCTATCTGCTCATACGCATCTCGCAGTGGACACGCTGATTCGTCGGCTTCTTCAATATCTTTCACCGTTCCGCCAAGAAGCCGTTCGCCAGGGGCTGCAGTTTGCACAAATTATACTGGCTCGCGTTCATAGCTCCGAAGTGCCCGCTGATACCGATGCAATCCGTAATTTCCCGGCGCGTCCATGCGCGACTCAGGTCAATCGGTGGATGAGGGAGGGAATCTTGATCATAGGCGGCACGACGGCAACAATTCTGAAGATGGCGGAGGAACTGTCTCTTCGCCAACCGTTTGTGAATGCGGGGGAGCATTTTAACGTCGATCTGCTTGTCGTTGACGAAGCGAGCATGATGGTGTTCCCTCACTTTCTTGCGCTCGCAACTTTGGTGAAGCCCTCCGGGGCAATGATGCTGGCGGGAGACAACCGCCAGCTCTCGCCGATTGTGGCGCATGATTGGGAGAACGAGGATCGGCCACCCGCGCAGCATTACCAGCCCTTCAAGAGTGCGTATGATTCGATCCTGCGGATCATCGAAGAAAGTGCCGTGGCCAGCGATGCGGCGGTACAATCCCCCCTGACGTTTACCTTCCGATTGCCTCCGATCATTCGCGATCTCATCTCGCGGGTTTATCGCAATTTGGATGACATCGAATTGGAGGGCTTTGACGATGAGGTCACCGCGCACTCCGATCTGACCATGGCAGGCGAGTGGTCGGACGTGTGGCGCGGTGATAACGGATTAATCCTTATCGTCCATTCGGAACGTAGCTCCCGGCAAAGTAACCAGCTTGAGGCCGCGATCATAGAGACTGTGTTGGCTGCATGTCCCGACCCCGTCGATGATTCTGTCGCTATCATCACGCCACATCGGGCACAGAAGGCGCTTCTCCGGTCCTCTCTTCAGGCCTATGCTGAAACGGTTACCATCATTGACACTGTCGAACGCCTTCAAGGTGGAGAACGTCCAACGATCATTGTGTCGGGCACAGAAAGCGACCCACACGCGATCGGGGCCGCGGCAAGCTTCATACTCAATCTCAATCGCGCAAATGTGGCCTTCTCCCGGACTCAGCAGCGGCTAATTGTCGTTTGTGCGGAGACACTTCTGGACCACGTCCCTACGGAATTGGAGGATTACGAATCCGCTCTCCTCTGGAAGTCCTTAAGAAATCTATGCCGCCGCTCGATCTTGGCGACGACGGTTGCGACGTACCGTGTTAGGGCACTAGCGCCTCTTCTTCGCGACGATCAGGCGGCCTGAGAGCGTGAATCGGCTGGTTTGGTGCCGCGGAGGGTCGCTCCTGGGCCTTTTCCTGGCCCCGCATGTTCAGCGTGTTTCCCGACGAGGCGATAATAATCGATAGGCACCTCGGATGCTGGCTCTGCTGCTGGTCGTCCTAGCTTGACAGGGATGCAGAAGCTCGCTCGCGTTCGTCCACCTTTGTTCAGCAACTTTGCTTCGATCGTCCGAGCTAGTGCTTCCGATAGAGCGGGCGGCACAGCATTCCCGAGTTGCCGACGTGCGGAGCCGTAGTTTCCGCAAATATGATAGTCATCGGGAAACGTCTGCAACCGTGCCATTTCGCGGATTGAAAGAAGCCGATTGTCCCAATGGAACGGCCCAGTTGCTGGACCAGGGCACGCTTGAAGCGTCCAGGATGGTTTATCCCTTGCGAGCTTTAACAGGAATGACCAGAAACGAGTACGCCAGCCGAACAGAGGCAACCCACCTCCCCGCTCCGTGTGCCATAGGTAGTTATGCCCCTCCGGTATCGATGGGATCAAACGTGCCCATTTCCCACGGAGCGTCAGTGTTTTCATTTCTGCCGGGCTCGGAACAATACCGCCAATAGCGTCCCAAGCAGTCGGTACCGGTAATAGTTCGGGGCAGCA
This sequence comes from Bryobacteraceae bacterium, assembly GCA_049516355.1. Taxonomy (GTDB): domain Bacteria; phylum Acidobacteriota; class Terriglobia; order Bryobacterales; family Bryobacteraceae; genus BOG-234. The sequence goes on from JBEKTF010000049.1 coordinate 25,026, forward strand.
GCCGCTGCCGTGCGTAGCAGCGGGATTTTCGAGCAAGGTGCCATCGCGAAAAGCCACTAGGAAAACTCTTTCACGAATCTGCGGGACTCCGTAATCAGTCGCTTGCATCGGGATTACGGCTAGGCGATATCGCGTACCCTGTGTCCGATTAATCAACTGGAGTCCCCGTTTCAACATCCGAATCGCGTCATCTTTTTCGGCGAACGCGATGCCCCGGACGTTTTCTATCACGATTGCCTTCGGCAGAGCAGATTCGATTATCTTCACCAGCTTGCGTAATGTTCCGGATCTCGGGTCTTTCATTCGCCGCGTAGAACCTGTGGCCCAAAACGCGGACTTCGAAAACGGTTGACACGGAGGCCCGGCCAGTAACAGATCGAGACCCCGAGTATGGATGCTCAGAGCCTTAACTAGATGCGCAGGATTTATATTGGCGATATCCCCTTCGGGGAGTAGGTTCCAACCCGGTCTGTTGGCCATGATCGTCGCCCTCGCATCACTGTCAATTTCTACGCAGCCGATAATTCTGAAGCCCGCGGATTCAAAACCCAGATCTAAGCCGCCAGCGCCTGTGAATAGCGACAGGGTTTTCAAAGGCCCGCCTCGCAAGAGTTTCGCCTTGCCTGAATCAGAATGTATCTGGCATTGGGTGAGATGAACTTTGTGCAATTAGTCATTGTAATGCCAACGGCCAGCATGCTTGACCCCTCAGACACGCGACCGGAACGAATAAGATCCTCGGGTCGGGCCATCAATGAGGGCCGATTTACACTGCCAGCTTCAACTTGATCGCATCATTCGGGGCATGGGCGAGATCCTGCTTCGTACCGAGGTAGCGCTCTGTGGTCTGGACCGACGAGTGGCCGAGGAGCAGTTGAATCTGTTCCAGTTCGCCGCCCGCGGCCCGGCACAACTTCGCCGTCGTTCGCCGAAGGTCGTGCGGCGCGATGTCCGGCAGACCAGCGCCGGCGACGTACGTCTTGAGCATCTGCCAGACGACCTTTTCGCTCATCAGTTCCCCGCAGACCTGATCGCCCCGGTTGACTGGCCGGAACAGATGCCCTTCCGTTACGCCTGCGACCACGGTCCAGGCATCGATCGCGTTCTTGACCCACGCCGGCATCGGGATCGTCCGCACGCGCCCGTGTTTCCCGACCAGATCCACAATGCACCAGCGATTATCGCGCTGCTGAAGGTGTTTCATCGTCAGGTTCGCCAGTTCGGACCGGCGCAATCCGCACCCGAGAAGGGTGGCGAACATGGCGCGGTCGCGCAGTCCTTTTTTAGTGCGCACGTCCGGCGCGTTCAGCAACGCCTGCGCCTGGCGAAGCGATAGCCAGTTGCCGACGCGGACACCGTGCGACCGGACGCCCTTGATCCGGGCAATCCCCGACGCCAGTTCCGGCGCCAGCAGGCCGTTGTCCGCCGCTTCGACCGCCAACTTCCGAACCGCCGTAATCCGGACATTAATAGAGATAGGCCCGAGCCCGCGGGCTTCGAGCGACACCCGCCAGGCGGTGACGGTCGCCTTCGTGAATCCGGCTGGCCGCGGCGCCTCGGTGTACCAGGCGATGAATTCATCCAGTCCCAAGTTGTACACGCGCCGGGTAATCGGTGACGAGACGCTGTCGAGCACGAGAGCCTTCAATCGACGCCATTCTGAGGCCCTGTCGGCCACCACCAGTTCGTTCATCTGCTAACTCCTTTGGCTCCTGTTATTTGGCATTATCGGAAGCTACATGGACATTAGCTCTAGTGGGCAGAGACATCAACTGAAGCAAGCGAACGACCTCGAAGTCCAAACACGTGCCCGCGGCGTCGCCAACAACTTTCAGGGTTCGGGCGCAATAGCGACAAGCCACGCTCGCTTTCGGCTAGGTCGTCAAAAGGAGCGGCTCCCTTGCCTCCATCGCTGAGGGGCACCGCGGCGCGGATCGCGGCCACTGAGCTGCCCCAAAGGGTTTCCACGGCGAGCCAAAAATTAGTACATCATGTCAAACTTTGTCCTCGAATCGAAGGAAGATCAATGAGTTTTCAGGTGCTTACATATATGGCCTTCGGCGTGCCGGGCTCATAGTTACTACCGGCGTCATAATAATGGCGTGGAGGAAATATGAGACCATTTGGCTTTGGTTTGCTGATTCTTTCGGTGTTGGCGATCAATGCCTATGCAGACCCCATTCTGGGAACTGCGGCGAGCTACGCCGTACTAGGCGCTTCGACGGTAACCAATACCGGAGCGACCACCCTCAACGGGAATCTCGGTCTCTGGCCAGGAACCTCGATTACTGGCTCGGGGACCATCATCCTTAATGGCGTGGTAAACATCGCTAATGGTCCTGCGCAAACGGCCCAAAACGATGCACTCACAGGGTACAACGCCTTGGCAGGCCTGCCGGTCAGTGAAACTCTGACTGGTCAGGATCTGGGTACGGTGGGCACGCTCGATGCGGGCGTCTATTTCTTTAAAACGTCGGCGCAGTTGACTGGAGCCCTCACTCTCAACTTCGCCGGAGCCAGCGATGAGAACATCGTCTTCCAGATAGGGAGCACGCTCACGACCGCAAGCAATTCTAGTGTTTTGATTGAAAATGCCGGTTCAGATGACAACGTTTATTGGCAGGTCGGCAGCTCCGCGACCCTCGGAACTGGCACGTCGTTCGCGGGAAGTATTATTGCGGAAGATAGCGTCACCATGAATACCGGTGCAACAGATGGGTGCGGCAGCGTCATCGCGCTGACTGCCGCAGTGACGCTGCAGGGCAACACCATCTCCACTGGTTGCACCATTAGTACTACTGCCGGCCCTGGTGGCGTACCACCCGTTGGCACAGTAACGCCGACGCCATTTACGGGCGGCACAACAGCGCAGCTTCCGGAAGGCGGCAGCACCTTACTGTATTTGTGCTTCTTCCTCGTACCGATCGGAGCGACGCTGGCTTTTTATCGTCGCAGTAGTGTTTGAGATCGAATCGCCAAAGAGAACAACCCAGCGTGAAGCGCAAGGCATACGCCACGTGCGAGGATGGATGCGCGCCGAGAGGACCGCATTTGATCGCAAAGAGATGCCTCTTTTGCGTCTTGGCTCTGGCGGTGATGCTGTCCGCCTGTACTCTTGATCCGAACAAGAAGAAGCTGGGTTACCTGAACCGCGGCGAGAAGTACTTCAAAGCGGGCGACTACCGTTCGGCGGAAATTGAATTCCGAAACGCTATCGTGCTCGACCCGAAGTTCGAGCAGGCGCACTATCAACTTGCCAGGACGTACCTGAAGCTGTCCTACCTGAATGACGCTTTCCGCGAGCTGCAGACCACCGTCGGTCTGAACTCTGAAAACTCTGAGGCCGAGCTGCAGCTCGCTGGCGTGCTCCTCCGCGGGCAGCAGTACCAGCAGGCCCAACAGCTGGCCGAAAAACTCGTTGCAGCAGATCAGAGAAATGTTCCGGCTCGCGAAATGTTGGGCGCAACGTACGTGGCGGCGCGCGACTTGCCGAAAGCCCTTCGAGAACTTCAAAAAGCCATTGAGATCGACCCCCACCGTGTGGATAGCTATCTGAACCTGGCCGCGGTCCATGTTTCCTCGCGCCAGCTCGCAGAGGCCGAAGACGTTTACAAGAAGGCTGTGGAGGCAAACCCAAAGTCTTCCCAGGCACGCGTGGCATTAGGCCAGTTCTATTTCTCCGTGGGGAAAATGGCCGAGACTGAAGCGGAGCTGCGGGCAGCGATCGAACTGGATTCGCACGCGGTGCTCCCGCGGCTTTCTCTCATGCCGGTATACCTCGTGACCAGAAGAATGGCCGACGCCGAAAAAATGGGTGCAGAGCTGAAAACGATCGCACCCGACAATCCGCAAGCGTACCAGGCGTTGGGCATCTTCTACATCTCCACGGGTCAAAAGGAAAAGGCGGCGGTCGAGTTTCGGGCACTGTCGAAATCCAAACCGAAGGACACTACGGTTAAAAAGCTCTTGATCGATACCCTGATTGAACGGGGGCAGACCAGGGATGCCAAGGTTATCAACAAGGAACTATTGAAAGCCAACCCGGGCGATCCGCAGGGCCTGTTGTTCAGCGGTCGAATCCTCATCGCGGAAGGCAAGCATAAGCAGGCACTGAGCGAACTCGAGAAAGGACTCAAGGGCGAGCCCAGGTCCGCCGCTGGCCATTACTTCCTTGGTGTTGCCCAAAACACGCTCGGTTTCCCCTCCCAAGCCAGGTCTTCCTGGGCGCGCGCGCTGGAATTACAGCCCCAAATGACTGACGCTCAACTGGCTTTGGGCGACCTTGACGCAAACAGCGGCAACTACGACGAAGCCCTGCGGTTGGCTGGGGAGGCGCTTAAGGCGCATCCTGAATTACTGCCGGCCCATCTGATTCGTGCGAAGGCGTTGCTGGCGAAAGGAGACAAGAAGCAGGGAGAAACCGAGCTTCAAGCCGCGTTGGATCGCGACTCGGTCTCTCTACCGGCGCTGACGATGCTGGCGAACCTTCGCGTCAAGGAAAATAGATCCCCGGAAGTGTTACGGCAGCTGTCAAAGCTGGTTGAGCAACACCCGCAGAATTCCGGTCTTCACTTCCTGGTGGCAACAGTGTATTTCGGCCTAAAGGATTTGGGGAAGGCAGAAGCGAGTGCGAAGCAAGCGATCATGCTGGATCGGCAAAGGTCAGCTGGATATACTTTGCTGGCCGACATTCACTCGGCCCAGGGCTCAGTGGCGAACGCTAAAGCTGACCTTCAGGCCGCGATTGACAGGAATCCTCGTGAGGTCGCGAATTACCTGGCTCTGGATACGCTGTACGAAAAAGAAGGTAACTGGGAGCGAGCACGGAAGGTCTGTGAGAGGGCCCATGAGGTCGATCCCGATTCACCACTCGTGGCCAATAATTTGGCTTATCTTTACCTTGAGCACGGTGGTGACATCAACGTTGCGGTATCGCTGGCGCAAACGGTCCGGCAAAAAATGCCCAACTCTCCTAACGCAGCCGACACGCTCGGATGGGCCTACTATAAATTGGGATCGCCTGAATCGGCCGTCGTTCAATTAAAGGAATGCGCTCAAAAAAATCCGAATAACCCCATGTACCAGTATCACCTGGGTATGGCCTATATGGCCGCTCGTCAGTTCGGCTTGGCCGAGCGGTTTCTGCAGAAGGCCCTACAGGACGATCCGAATTTCCCGGATGCAGCGAGTGCCCGGGCAGCCTTGGACCGCTTGGCGGAACGATAACAGATCCAACCGTACGCCCGGCACTGGAACGGTTTCCGCCCTTGATACCTCATGATCGCCGCTATGATTCCGGATCGCGCACCAATACCGGAGGCTCGCCACGCAGGGAGCTTGCGGACGGGGAGGCCAGAAAGCGGAGCGATATCCGCAAATATCGGAAGGTATCTCTGCCGAGTGCCTGACCACCTCAGCGCGCTAAAGGTTTTCCGCTGCGACCATCCGAGCACCTGGGCAACAAGATGAGGCAACCTGATTTGGGGAATGGCTGGCCCATTCACCCGCCCAGCAACTCGCGCTTGAGGGCGGCCTCAACGGGCTTCTGGCCCAGCCATACCGCAAGTAACGCGTCCGCAAAATCCTTGCCTGGAATTGTCATGGT
>JBEKTF010000050.1:0-30815 GCA_049516355.1 Bryobacteraceae bacterium
TGACTGAGCATACCCAGTCGGCGCGCGAGCGCCTGCAATTCCCCTTTGGCCAGGGGATGGTCAAACTCCACGGGATCGGGACGGCGCGCCATACGAGGGACAGGATATCATGTTCGCCTTTTGTTCGCCATAAACACTTCACTTGGTTACTAAAGCGCTAGTACAAACAGTTATCAAAAGGGGATCTAGTCATGCACTGGTTCTTGGTCCACGATGATCTCAAGGGAACCACATGGACGCTTCAGTGCTTGCGACAATCACCGCTCTCGCGACCGCTTTAAAGGCGGTTATCGACTTGGTGGACAAAGCGTTGGAACGCAGGAATAACAGTGGCAGACCCGCCCCCACCACAAAATCCCCCTCCACGTCCGATCCCTCGTGACTAACAAACCCGGAGAGCCTCAAAGCAAATAGATTAAAAAACCTTCATTCCGTCCGCTTTTCCGTCCCCTTTTCCGTCCGCTTCTTGTGACAGTTTGAGTGGTTTTATGTGGGTTCGAGCGGGCTCGGGATATGCTGACCGAGCGGGATCAGGAACGTCTAACTGCTTTGTTTGCTTTGGGATTATTTGGAGGTGCGGGTCGGGATCGAACCGACGAATAAGGGTTTTGCAGACCCTGGCCTTACCACTTGGCTACCGCACCATCGGCGTTCTCTTTGGAACATAACGCGCCTGCTTGCTCGAAGTCACATAACGCGCCTGCTTGCTCGAAGTCAATTCCGCGGGCAGGGCAGGGATGACCGGCAACAGCAGATACGAATGCCTGTCATGATCATGGTACACCGTCTGGGTCGCTTTCCGCGTTTCCCGGTCGTCCGCGGCGAGCGAACCCGTGTTCGGATTGCGGTCGAACCGGGGGAAATTGCTGCTCGAAATCTCCAGCCGGATCCGGTGCCCGGCGCGGAACACGTTGCTCGTCACTCCGGCGTCAACCGTCATCCGATACACCTCGCCGGGCGTCATCAGCTTCGGGTGTTCCAGCGACTCCCGGTAACGCGCGCGTAGAATGCCGTCGGTCAGATTGCGCGCGGTGCCGTCGGGGAAAACATCGACGAGCTTCGCCGTGAAATCCGTGTCCGGGGCACTTGACGACGCGTACAGCACCACCTTGATCTGCCCGGTCACTTCGGTATCGGAAGGAAGCGGCGCAGTGGAATATACGAGAACGTCGGGGCGCTTTTCGACCTGGCGCTGGTCCATCGGGCCCCACGGAAAAACGCGCGGATCGCAGCACACGGCGCCGCCGACGGTCGGCACGGGGTTGCGCGGGTCGTAAACAAAAGCATCGGGCGTCGAATTCCGATCGGGTTTGCTACCCAACTCACCATTCGGCCCGAGGTAGAACTTCTCGCTGCGCGCCCGCGCGAGGGGCCACTCATCTTCATCGCGCCATTGGTTGATGCCCATGACGAAGATGCGGACCGGATGCTCCGGCTCGCGAACATCGCTGTCTTTGAGCCAGCGGTCGAACCATTTCAGCTGTTCGGGCCGCAGCGAAACCTGGGAATCTTTCCCGTAACTCACGTTGGGGAACGTGGCACTGAAAACGTGCGGCCACGGTCCGATCAAAATACGATCCGCGTGGTTGTGTTTGCTGAGAATCGAGAAAGCATCCAGATCGCTTTCGACGTAATTGTCATACCACCCGCCAACGGAATAGACGGGAATGCGAATGTCTTTCAAATGCTCCCGGACGCTGACGTCTTTCCAGAATTGGTCGTAGGTGGGGTGGTTGACGGCAATATTCCAGGCGTCCGAAGAATGTCCCGTAGCCGCTGCGCCGGCCCTGCGGACGGGCAGCGTCGAAACATAGCTCTTGAAATCGGGGGGAACGAATCCAGCGGCGCGCATGTTCTCCGCCAGCCACAGGAGCCGATGCCCGATCTTCATCGCGCCGCCGGTGGAATAAAAACGGTCGCGATAATCGTCGTCGCCGGAAACGTAGGGGAAGATCGCTTTGAGGTGCGGGTTTTGCGTCAGGGCGGCTTTCCACTGCGCAATCCCGAGATAGGAACCGCCGTACATGCCGACGCCGCCGTCCGACCAGGGCTGGCGCGCGATCCAGTTCAGCGTATCGTCGCCATCGTTGACTTCCTGATTAATGGGTTCGAATGTGCCGCCGGATTCGTAGCGTCCGCGAACATCTTCCACGACCACGGCGTAGCCGTGGGTTACAAACGATTGCCAGGCGGGCGTGATGGCGTCGCCTTTGTTGTAGGGCGTGCGCAGCAGGATCACGGGATAGCGGCCGGTTACACCGGGACGAAATACATTGGCGCTAAGCCGGACGCTGTCGCGCATCGGGACCGAGACATTGAAATTGCTTACTGCCGCTGCAGGCGTTGTCTTATTAATCGCCAGGGTAAGCAGAAGGGCTATCAGGCAGCGGCGCAAAGGGTTTCCCAGTATCTTCTGGCGACCGGTTCCAGGGCGTGACGTTCGCGAATGTGGAGTTGGGCTTCGCGCCCGATCCGCCGGGCGATCTGCGGAAATTCTGTCACCAATAATATATGGTCGAACAATTCCGCGGATTCGGCAATGCCCACCGCGACACGCAGTACTGCGTTGTCCGGAAAATCCGAATTCTCGGCGTTATCCGTGACGACGACCGGTTTCCCCAAACCCATCAGGCGAATCGCGATGCCGGATGTCTCTCCCGCGCCCGGATAGCGCAGGTTCAGGCAACAATCCACTGCGGCGCCGGCCGCGGCGAAATCGTCTTCACTCAAATGGCCGAGGCGGTGGATGGCGGGATGATTGGCTTCGATTTTGAGAAGCCGCTCGAGATCGGACGAAACGCATTCTCCGGCGAGCACGAGGGCGGTTTCGGGGCGTAAAGCGTGGAGTCTCTTGAACGCCTGAATGCAGGGGAGAATGCGCTTCGGTTCGCGCATATAGCCGAAGATACCGAATAGCGCAGCGCCCTGTGCCACTTCGATTCTGTCCCGAAATCGGGCTTTGCCGCTCGTTTTCACGCTGCAATTCAGTTCGCAGAAATGCGGAATCACCGCGACATTCTCCGCGCCCTGTGCCGCAGCGATCGCGGCAGCGCCGGGATTATGTACGACCACCCCGCGCGCGCGTTCGAGGATTCGCCGCAGAAAGGGGAATTGAAAGTAACGCGGATCGCTCGCGCACCTCGCCCTTTCGCGCCACAATTCCTCACCGAGATCCCGCCGCCATTCTCCATAGTTGTAAACCCATTCGGCGATGTATTGTTCGTGAGAGAGGGTGCCAAGCATGAGGTGATGCAGCACGGCGTCATGCAGCACGACGACGCCAGGAGTCTCAAGCGCCTGTTTATAAATGTCCGCGTGCAGCCTGTTGTTTCCGAGGTGATAGAGATGAATATCCGCCTCTCCAGGGCCCTCGGTAATCCGCCCCAGATGCTGTAACGCACGCTTCAAGGTTTCGGCATAATCGGCCACGCCGCTGCGTGAACCAGGCGGAGGCGCGTGATAGCCAACCGTCAAACGCGTTTCCTTTTTCCGAAGAGCGCGGTGCCCACGCGCACCCAGGTGGCGCCTTCCTCAATCGCGACTTCGAGGTCGTTCGACATGCCCATGGACAATTCCGGAATGGAGTATCGGCCCGCCAGTTCCCGCAATCTCGCAAAATACGGCCGCGAAAGTTCCGCGTCTTCCGACCATGGCGGCACGGTCATCAATCCCACCAGGTGCAGGTTCCTGCCGGCCCGAATGGTCCCGGCGATGGCCGGGAGATCCGCCGGATCCGCCCCCGATTTACTTTCTTCATCCGAGAGTTTGACCTCGATCATTACATCGAGGGATTTAGCTTCCGCGTCGAGACGAGCGGCGAGCTTCGCGGAATCGACCGAATCGATGGAGGAGAAAAGCTGCGCCGCTTTTTTTGTCTTGTTCGATTGCAGATGCCCGATCAGATGGAATCTCGTGCCGGTCAGATCGGCAATGGCCGGGGCTTTGCGTTCCATCTCCTGCACATAGTTCTCGCCGAAATCGCGCAGCCCCGATTCATACGCTTCCCGAATCGCTTCCGGGCCGAAAACCTTGGTGACAGCGAGCAGGCGCACTGACGCGGGATCGCGGCGCGCGCGGGCACATGCGGAGCAAATGCGTTCTCTGACCCGCGCAAGCCGCTCTGTAAACGTGTCTGTCACATTTGCCGTCACATTAACTACCATATAAAGTTTTCCTTGCCCCGGCAGCAATTCCGAAGGAAACTGAAAGTTGGAAAAAAATGGACGCAAGGGCTCTCTCGTTCTGGAGCCGACAGATCGCTGGTCTTCAATCGATGCAAGCGAGCTTTTTGACGTAGCAAGCTGGGGTAAAGGGTACTTCTCCATCAACGAGGAGGGCCACGTCGTGGTTCATCCGGAGAAGGACCCGGCGCGCTCGATCGATCTCAAGAAACTGATCGACACCCTGGTGCTACGCGGCATCTCGCTGCCGATTCTGATCCGGTTCGCCGAAATTCTGAAGCACAGGCTGCAGGAGCTTCACGACGCATTCGACGTCGCGATTCGCGAGCACAAATACAACGGCTCCTATTGCTGCGTTTACCCGATCAAGGTGAACCAGCAGCGGCAGGTGGTCGAGGAAGTTCTGGAGTTCGGCAAACCATTCAAGTTCGGGATGGAAGCTGGCTCCAAGCCGGAGCTGCTCGCGGTGATGGCGCTCTGCGACAACGAGACGCCGATCATTTGCAACGGCTTCAAGGACGACGAATACATCGAGATGGCGATGCTGGCCCAGAAAATCGGGCGGCAAATTATCCCCGTAGTCGAAAAATATACCGAGCTGGCGCTAATTCAGAAGTATGCCGAGCGGGTCGGCGTGCGTCCCACGATCGGCATCCGGGCAAAGCTTGCCAGCCGCGGATCCGGGCGATGGAAGTCCTCGGGCGGTTACCGGTCGAAGTTCGGCTTGAGCACCACGGAGGTGATGCGCGCGCTGAAGGAACTGCGCACGTGGGGCATGGAAGATTGCCTCAAGCTTCTCCATTTCCATCTGGGCAGCCAGATCACGAACATCCGGCAGATCAAGGCGGCGGTGACGGAAGCCGGCAGGATTTACGCCGAGCTGTGGCGCGAGGGCGCGACCGGGCTGACGTACATGGATGTGGGCGGCGGCCTTGGCATCGACTACGACGGTTCGCAGACGGACTTCGAATCGAGCGTCAACTATACCCTGCAGGAATACGCGAACGACGTCGTGTACCACATTCAAAACGTGTGCGACGAATCGAACGTGCCGCACCCCACGATCGTCACCGAGAGCGGACGCGCTATTGCCGCCTATCACAGCGTGCTTGTATTTAACGTGCTGGGCGTTTCCGGTCTGGGCGATGAAGAAGTTCCGCCGGAACTTCCGGGCGATCCCGAGCAACCGCTGATCGATCTGGGGGAGACCTTCCGGTCGGTGAATTCACGCAATCTTCTCGAGGCTTATCACGATGCGCAGCAGGCGCTCGACTCGGCGTTGAACCTGTTCAGCCTGGGATATCTGCCGCTCGACCAGCGATGCATCGCGGAAAATCTCTTTTGGGCGATTTGCCGCAAGATCCAGAAGATGTCGCGGGAGATGGAGTACTTTCCGGAAGAACTGGAAGGGCTGGACGCCATGCTGTCCGACACCTACTTCTGCAATTTTTCTTTGTTCCAGAGCATGCCGGACAGCTGGGCCATCAAGCAGTTGTTCCCGATCATGCCGATCCATCGGCTGAACGAGAAACCGACACATCATGCCGTGCTGGGCGACATCACCTGCGATTCGGACGGGAAGGTCGATCAGTTCATCGACCGTCGCGACGTGAAGCGGACGCTGCCGCTCCACGACTATAACGGATCGGATTATTACATCGGCTCCTTTCTGGTGGGTGCATATCAGGAAATCCTGGGCGACCTGCATAATTTATTCGGCGACACGAACGCCGTGCACGTTCGGTTAAGCCCTTCCGGAGAAGTAATGCTGGACGAGGTGATCAAGGGCGATACCGTGCGCGAAGTGCTGGATTACGTGCAGTTCAAAGCGGAGAACCTGGTGGCGCGGTTGCGCAAGAGCGTGGAGACCGCGGTTCGGGATGGCCGTCTGACCTATGAGGAATCCGGCCGCCTGCTTCGGTTCTATGAAGACGGGCTGCACGGCTATACGTATCTGGAAGATCCGCACGAACGCTGACAACCGGCCTTACTTTCGTTTTGACGACATCCTGCCGCTCCCAAGTGCGTTATGCACGTTATGCTGGTACCAGATGAGCGAACCGAATGGCCAATCGCGGCTCGATCGCATCGAAGCAATCCTGGAGCGCCACAGCACCATGATCGTGAGTATTGAGGCTTCCATAGAACGCCAGGAGCGGGCAAACGAGGTCGCGCATGAACGATTTGAAGCGGAGGACAAACGTCTTCTGACCGCGCAGATTCTCATGAACAGCGCGATGGAAAGGACGAATATCGCGGTGGAAAAGATGGTCAACGGCATGATTTCGCTCGAACTGAAAATGGAAGAGACGACGGGGAAGCTCAATGCGCTGATCAATACCGTTGATGGAATCATCCGGAAGTCCGACCGGCCGCAAGCGTAAGGATCCAGTGCGCCGCTCCGGCATTATAAGGGGAGACGCGACTCCAGGCCGCGTTTCCGGTATTCCATGGGCTGTTACTGGGGTGTATCGGGCTTTTCGCCTGGTCGATACAGGGTTGGCGGCTTGCGCTTCGGCTTCCCGTCCGGGCTCTGGTCACTGGCACTGGCTTGAGCGGCGGTCTTGCTTTTCGGGTCTTCGGCCGCGATTACCTTTTCAGCCTCTTCCTTTATTTTGTCGTCCTGCTCGGTCAATTTCATGGCCCGCCTGCCCGAGTCCAGGTGCAATAAATCCAGGCTATCCGTGGTAGCCGCCAGCGCTTCCGTTAGCGCAACGCTGTACAGATCGAGATCCGCCGGAGGCCGATCTTTGATCTTTTGCAACTGCGCGAGGAAACGATTCTCAGCGTCGCGGACCGCGCTCGTCCCAACGGTGAGATCCGTGCCCCGCTTCAGCGCATCGTCCGAAACGGTGTCGAGCGCGTCGATGATATCGGCGTAGTCTTCCAGCAGTTCGCGGGCTTCGAGAGAGCGGCCCTTCTTCTCCTTGCCTAGCAGCCGCTGCAACTGGTCGAGCCGCTGCCTTGCGAGGAGCACATAGAGTTTGAGGCGTTCGTTCGGCTCCTGCGCTTCGCGCACTTTCTCTACTTCATCGCTGGTCAGGAAGTCCCGTTGCGCGAACGCCGGGATTCCACTTGCCAGAATCGCCAGGATCAGCCATTGCTTCATTTCGTTCTTCCCATGATGCCTTCAAACCAGGCGTCGTGAATCTCCTGCACTTTGTTTTTGACCCCGGCGATCAGGTCTCGTTCGCCGGCATCCATTTTGCGTTCCAGATCGCTCAGCCGAACGAGCAGTTCTCTCGAACGCATCTCCGCGTATTTATAAGGCCCGGGGTTGCGCCCCGGCGTTTTATGGCTTGTGACAAACGAATCGCGGGCGGTCTCGATGCTCTCCTCCACGTTTTTCAGCTCGGCCGAGGTTGCGTCCAGATCGCCCTTCGCGTATGCAGCCTCGGCGTTTCTTTCCGCGATCGCGGCATAGTCGACAGCCAATCGGGCGCGATGTTCGGCGCTCGGTTCCGCTTTGACCTGGTCGAGCGACGCAGGCGGCGGAGCACCCCAGAGCAAAAAGAGCAGAAACAGGCTCGTCATCTTCGTGGCCTGTCCAGTTCCTCTTTTATGATCCGGACACGCTGCCGCGCCAGAAACTCCTGGTCGGGCTGCTTATTTTCATCGGTAGCCAAAAACCGCTGGTAGGCCTCGAGCGCCGGCTTCAACTGTCTCAATTTCTCCAGACAAATAGCCCGGAAGTAAAAGTCGCCCGGTAGTTCTTTCCCCAGAGCTCTGACCCGGTCGAGCGCGGCAAGCCCGTTGGCGTAATCGCCCGTGACCACGTAGACGGTGGCAAGCTCGTTCCAGGCCTTGACGGAATCCGGACGAAGCCTGGCCGCGGCGGAAAACTGCTCGACTGTTTCGGCGGCCTTGTGGGCGTCGCGAAACTCGCGCCCGAGGTCCATCCGGAGGTCGTAGTTCGACGGTTCCGACGCCACCGCGAGCTGCAACTGCTCGATCGCGCGATCCACCTGCTTGTTTAGCTTGTACGCATCGGCCAGCGCGAGGCGATTCGCGACAGACGGAGTCGTCTTCACCGCCAGTTCGAGATTCGGGATGGCGGCGGCCGCATTCCCATTGGCGACGAGCAACTGCGCCAGTCTTTCCGCGGCGGCCGGGTTGTCGGGGAATTGCCGGTAAACGGCGATGGCCTCCGGCAACGTGCCGGCCTTTTCGTATGCGGCGGCCAGTTCCAGCAGCCCGTCGCGATAGTGCGGATCGAGGGCCGCGGCTTCGCGAAAATGCTCCGCAGCCTCCGCCAGCTTCGATTCCTTCAACAAACTGTGAGCGAGCCCAGCCTGGGCCGCCGCCGATTTCGGGTCACGTTCCGCCGCCGCGCGATACCAGACCTCCGCCTGCCCCATATCGCCTGTTTCGAACAAGGCCTGTGCATAGTAAAGGTCCGTGCGCGCGGCTTTTTGCGGCGAGGCTTTTTCCACGTCCGCAGCGGTCTGCGAGTCGATCGCCTCTTTCAAAACCGGTAGCGCTTCGCCGGGACGTTTGTTACGCAGCAGGAGCATTCCCAGGTTCAAATCGGCCTGATACAAGCCTGGCTTGAGTTCGAGGGTTTTGTGAAATTCTCCGATGGCTTCGGCGTCCTTCTGCTGCATGCTCAGCGCAATCGCCAGATTAAAATGCGCGGAATAATCGCTCGGGACAGCCTCGACTGCCTGACGCAGAAGGGGCTCCGCGGCAGCCGGCTCATTTGCATCGAGCGCCTTCAAACCCTCAGCCAGGAAATCGGCGGGCGGGGCGAACAGGAGCACGGCAAGCAGGGCGCAGGCGAACGCCATGGTCTCATTCTAATGCCAAAGCACGGGAGCGCAAAGCGCGCACACGCGACCCGTTTTGCGCGTTTATCCAGAAGACGCGACTTCAAGCTGCGTTTCCTCGCGCGGGGTCCAGCAGGCTGCTAAAAAACTACCGGCTCAAAGCCGGTAGGATGGGTTGCGACTGAAACAACCATGGGCGCTGCCCGCCCCCGGCCATGAAAATCAGCCAAGCTCTATTTTCGGAGCAAAGTCGCCTGAAGGAAAAGCGTGGCGCACGCACTTTGAGTACCGCGTCGGCACTCTGCCGACGCCCGGCCATTCGCGAAAAACCGGTGTCGAGAAAGTCTCGACACGGCACGTTGAGAACGTGCGCCACGTGAACTCCCAGGCAAAGGTGAAACCTGCTGGAAGCTGACCGCCTTAAAGGCGGTGGGATTGGACCCGGCGATAGATACTAAAAACTAAGGCGCAGGCCGAAAGGCCTCCACGCGAGTCGCAAGCTGCTGAGTTTTCTTGTGTAGCACCCTATTAGTAGGCCGGAACGGGCGACGTAGTCGTCACAATTCCGATTCCGATCGCCAGCAGAACCAGCGTCAACGCCAGATAGGTTTTCACCCTGGAATCGGCGCGGTCGAACTCATTCCAGATAAGCAGTCCGCAGAGTGCGGCGATGATCATGCCGCCCTGGCCGAGGACATAGACGATCGGGGGCTGCACCTTCGCTGCACCTTCGACCCGGCCTCCGACGAGGCTCGCGATGGCGCCGATATACCAGAGAATTCCCCCCAGAACGCCCATCCCGTGCCGTTGCACCGGGGCGCGGAAATATTCGCCTAAATCGATCGGGTCGCCTTTCACCGGCAAATTCATGAAAAAGAGGTTATATACGAACGTCGAGAAAAAGACCCCGACCGCGAATATAAATCCGGTCGAATAGGGCCCAAGGCCGTTCTCGCCGGTCTTTGCCAACACTACGAGAGGAGAGAACGAACCCAGAAAAAGCCCGCCGGCCAGGGCGAGCACGATTCCTTTCGAGCTGATCGTGTTCTTCCTGGACTTTGTCTTGCCGGTCTCCACGATGGGCTGTAACCGGTCCTCGGCATATACGCGATAAGCGAGAATGGCTGCCACTACACCGCCAACTGCCGCTACGGCGCCGATAAACGAAACAGCGGGGCTGCCGCCGGGGTGGAGGGCAAAATTCCAGCACACTCCCACGACCAGCGCGAAGCCAAGCGCCACCGGGAAGGCGACAGACATCCCTACCAGTGAAAGCGCCCCCAGGAGCAGCATATTTCCCAGATTGAACACGCAGCCCGCGACAAATGCGAACAGGTCCTGCCGTTTACCGGCGAGCTGCAGATCGTCCCTGAAAGAAAAGCCGTCGAATCCCAGATTGCCCCAGGTCAGAGCTAACACGATCGAGGCGAGAAGCAGTCCGATCGCAAAATCGAAACAATAGAGTTCGAAGCGCCATTTGCCGGCCGTCGCCTTGAGGGTGTTGGCCCACGCGCCCCACGCAAACATCCCGAAAATGAGCAGGATCAGAAGAACACCGTAGCTGGAGGGAAGTATCATGCGTGGTCTTAGTTACCGTACAACGCGTGTCATGCTCCGGTCAAGAACGGGACAGGGAGGGAGTTGCCGTCCCGAGTAATAATACAAGCCATATAGCGCGCTCCTCGAAAGCTGCGGAGCGCATTGGGGATGACTGGCGAGCCACAGAGGGCGCGCTGAGGCCGCGGCATCAAATCCAGGAAAGGTGGCCAGCTGGAACCATAAAAAACCCATCCCCGCGAGAGCGGCAGCAATCCCGAACGCGTATTTTTGAGCGGCCAGGACCAGGAGGCATCCCACCAGCCCGGCCGCGATCAGCCAGATTACCGCCCCCACCCACGGAATCGTTGCCGAGCGGAGGCCGTGCGCAAGCGCTCCGGGCGCGACGCCCGCGATCAGCGGCAGAGAGCCAAGCAGAATCACCGGCGCGATGAGCGCGGCTCCCGGGCGGTCTGCGCGCGCGAGCCCGATGCCCATCAGCGCGAAAGCCCCGGGCAACAGGGGAAGCAGGTATCCGGGAAGTTTGTTTAACATCGCGGAGAAAAAGACGAATCCGAAAATCACTACAGCTGCCAGCATCCGGACGCGGGGATCGGGCGCTGGCGGGGAGACACGCGCGCCCCGAAACAGCAGTAATGGGAACCAGGGGTAAAGAAGGAGAAGCAGCACCGGGAGATAGAACCAGAAGGGTTGCCCGTGCTGAAGCGCCGCGGAACCGAATCGCGCGAACGTCTGTTCCACAAACAATACCCGGGGGAAATCGCTTCCATTTCGTATCGTGCAAAGGATGTACCAGGGGAGTGCGCATACCCCGAACGCCAGAATCGGGATTGGCCGGAGCCAATCGCGCAGATTTCGCCAACCGATCGCGAATACCGGCAGAAAGAGCGCCAGGGGAACAAGACCCTTGGCCATGGCCGCCAATCCGAGGCACGCGGCAGCCGCCGGCAGGTTGGCACGCTCCTGGCGCGCGATCCACGGCATTGAGAGCAGGACGGCGGCGGAGAAGAACGCAGCCAGAGGCAGGTCTGTCACCGCGACGTGGCTATAGGCGAGCCAGCCCGCGCTGGTCGCGAGCATCGTTGTCGCGTAAAACGCAACGCGCGAGCCCCATTCGATTCGCAGACGCCACCAGAAGAACGCGAGGAATGTCAGGCTGAGAAAAGCGACCGGCAGGCGCGGCGCAAGATCCGGCCCGAGCCCCATCCGGAAAGCGGAAGCCGTCATCCAGTAGAGCAGCGCGGGTTTCTCGAACCAGGGCTGGCCCCACAGCCGCGGCGTAATCCAATCGCCGGATTGCGCCATGCTTCGCCCGACAGCGGCGTAGCGCGGCTCGTCTGCGCTGACCAGGCCCATGCCGGTAAGATCGGCGAGATAAAGCGCGCACACCAGCCCGAGCATCGCCATCAACGCCAGGCGGCGCGCTGCAATCCGGAAGGTCAATAAACGATTATGAACCGGGGCATTGGTCCGAAACAAAACATGGGCCCGCTGCCACCTTATGCATTTCTTATTCGTCCACCCCTAAACTATGAGTTGGCAACAGCTCAAGTAACGTCCGGAGTGAAACGCACCCTGTTTACTTCGCTGCTCGCAAGGCTTTCCCTGATCGCGGCAGGCGTTCTCTTATTGGCGAATCAGTTCGTCCCGCCGGAAGTGCACGGCTGGCTCAGTTCCTCGCCTCTTCTCCTCGCCGGTTTCAGCTATGCGCTGCTTCAGATCCGTCTGAATTCGCCGCGCGGCGCGCTGCTAAAGCGCTTGCTGCTGGCGGGAGCTTTCGTCGGATGGGGAATCGATCAACTCCTGCCTTCCGGGCGGGCCGCGCTCTTCCTCGGCGATGCCGTGATCGCAGCCTATGTTCTCGATCTCTTCTGGATGGCCGCCGACCAGCAAAGAGCCGATTGAACTCGTTCGAAGCCTTTACCGATATAATTGCGCTCGATGGGAGACCTTTATGTTTAGAAGAGTTGTCTGGAGCGTGGTGATCGCGCTATCGATTGCAATCCTGGTTTTCGCTCAGACGTCGAAGCAAGGCGCGTCGGCGGCCAAACCTCCGGGAAATCTGCCCGGCGTTTTCACTTTCATCCCGAAGGCGGATGTTGAAAAGGTTCAGAAAGCGATAGAGAACGGATTTCCGAACGATGCACCGGTCCGCATGGTGGATATCGCCAACCGGTTCCATCTGGGTGTCTACACCCTGAATTCGATGCCCACCAAACCAGTCGCGCCCGGGACGCCGGTTATGGGCTTTTATCACAACGACATCGCCGAAGTCTACTTGATCGTCAGCGGTAATGGGACATGGCGCGTCGGGGGTGAACTCGAAAATCCGAAGGCCGACGACAACGCCAGCCGCGGTGTCAAGGAAGTCCGCGGCCCCGGCGTGGTCGGCGTTCTCAAGGGTTACACGAACCAAAAGATCACAGCGGGCGACATCCTGATCGTTCCCCCTGGCGTCCCTCATAGTCCCGGCGACATGATGGAGACGACCAAAATCATTCGCGTCGTGATCGACCCCCACAAGGTTCTGCCCCTCGTCCCGTCCGCTGGTCAGACCTCATCTGCATCCTTGCCGCCGGTCCCGGCGAAACCGGCGCCAAACCTGCCTGGGACCTGGACGTTCATTCCCAGGGCGGAGATCGAAAAGACGATGAAAGAAATCGAAGTGCCGGGAACGTATGGTGACAGAGCCGTCCGGACGGTGGATCTCCCTGCCATCAATTTCCGTGTGGGGGTTTACGTGCTTCACGGAACCAAACTGTCCGATAAGCCCCCGACCAGCGGTTGGTACCACACGAATATCGCCGAAATTTATTATTTCCTGCGCGGCGCCGGAACCTTTGTGATCGGCGGTTCGCTCGAAAATCCGACCCCGGACGATGCCAATAGTTATTCGACCAAAGTAGTGAGAGGTCCCAGCGTGTCCGGTATCATGAAGGGTTTCACTGAGCAAAAAATCGAAGCGGGCGACCTGTTAATCGCTCCCACCGGGGTACCGCACATTCCGGGAAAGGTAACCATAGTTCCACGGGACATTGTGAGAATCGCGCTCGACCCGGATAAAGTCCTGCCTTTGAAATTGAAATGAGCGGAGCCAGGCCAGCCCGACAATGCCAGCCCGACCCCTTGAAAGTGGGCAAGGGTTCTGATAGCATCGGTCGGACTGTGGACAAAAGATTCCGTATGCAGAAGCAGGTATCGGCAGTTGATATTGTTGGACTTGCTGCTATCGCGGCTACTCTGTGCCTGATGCCGGCTGCGTCGGCTCAAACCCCGGTGGCCGCCAAAACCGCCACCCCCGCTCCGCGTAGACTATCCGATGGAAAACCGGATTTCAATGGCATTTGGGAGGCGATGAATACGGCTGCGTGGGACATTCAGGACCATGTGGGGCAATTGGGCATACCCCCCGGACTGGGCGTCGTGGAGGGCAATGAGATCCCCTACCAGCCCTGGGCTCTGGCGAAGAAGAAGGAAAACTTCGCCAATCGCAAGACCGCCGATCTCACCGAGGCCAGCTGCTATCTGCCCGGGGTCCCGCGCATCACCTACATGCCCTATCCGTTTCAAATCGCTCAAACTGCAAAGGCTATCGCGTTCTCCTACGAGTTCGATCATGCTCTCCGCATTATCCATATGGAAGGACAGCATCCCGATCCCAACAGTTTCCTCGATACCTGGATGGGGGACGCGCGGGGCCATTGGGAGGGCGATACGTTGGTCGTCGATTCAAGGAATTTCAACGATCAAACCTGGTTTGACAAGGCCGGCAATTTCCATAGCGAAGCCTTGCACGTGGTGGAGCGTTATTCGCTCGCGGATCCCGATCACATGAATTACGAAGTGACCATCGACGACCCCAAGGTTTTCACGAAAGCATGGAAAATGAGCATGCCGCTCTATCGCCGGATGGAAAAGGACGCAAAGTTATTGGAATACGAGTGTGTCTTCTATCTCCAGGAAGAGAAATACAAGAACGCTCCTTTTAAAAAGTAGTCACAGGAGGTGCAAATGAGTCGAAAGCTTTCCAGTGCGATCAGGATTGTGGCGGTTGTCCTCACGACGGCATGGTTGGGTTCCTTAATTCCGGCACGCGGCCAGGTGCCTGCTGGCGAGAAGGCGGCTGCCAAAGCTACCGCAGCGTCAACACCGTATGTTCCGCCGCGCACGCCGGATGGGCAGCCCGATATCCAGGGGGTCTACGCGAGAGTCGGCGTTGGCGGCCTGGCGGTTGAAGCGCGGGAATCGAACGGGCCGCATGGCGCGGAAAATCCGCTGGACGCGACCGCGGATAACCCCTTGTCTGTTTCCGATCGGCCCGATGGGCTGCGGAATATTCCGAAGGGGTTCAATGTGGGCGGCGTCCCCCTGGCCGGCCCTGCCCCTGCCGAAAAGCGGCGTCTGGGTCTGGTCGATCCGCCAAATAAAGTTCTGCCGTGGAAGCCGGAGGAGGACAAGAAGCGGCGAGATTTCCTCATGCACACGAACCCGGCAGCCTCCTTGCGGTTTGTCGAATACGACGCGCGCTGCGCTCTCCCTGGTCTTTTCCTGAATGCCGGGCCATTCGAATTCATTCAGCCTGAGAAAGAAGTCGTGATGGCGTCCGAATACAATCACTTCACGCGTACGATCCATCTGGACGGCCGGCCGCATTTAAACAGCGACATTCGTCTCTTCATGGGCGATTCGATCGGCCACTGGGAGGGGAATACTCTGATTGTGGATACGACGAATTTCAACGAGTTCACGGCTTTTACGCGCGAGATCCCCTATCTCAGCGACGCCCTGCATACCATCGAGCGCTTCACTATTGCGGACCAGAACAATATCGATTATGAAGTCACGGTGGACGATCCCAAGCTGTTTACGAAGCCATGGAAAACGGCGGGGCTCTTCAGAAGGACGAAAAAGGGATACGAAATCATGGAGTATGCGTGCGCCGAGGGCAGTCTCACGCTGGAGAATATCTTTGGCAAGCCGCCCAGCCAATAAGGAGTTGAGGTTCATTTACATGTCTAATAAACTTGTTTTCGTCGCGGTTGCCGGCGTCGCTATGCTTCTGGCCGTAAGGCCTGCGGCCGCGCACCATGCGTTTGCCGCGGAATTCGACGTTACGAAGCCAGTCAAGGTGCATGGCACAATCACGAAAATCGATTGGGTCAATCCGCATTCCTGGATCTATGTGGATGTGAAAGACGCGGACGGGAAGGTCACGAACTGGCACTTCGAACTCGGCGCGCCGAACGCGCTCTTCCGCCTTGGCTGGAAGAAAGACGCCATCCCGGCAGGGCTCGAAGTGGATATCAGCGGTTATCGGGCCAAGAGCGGGGAACCGGTGGGTAATGCCCGGTCCCTTACGTTGCCGAATGGAAAAGAACTCTTTACGGGCGGATCGGCTCCCGATCTGGAGAAATAGGAGATCACTGTGAAAAACATCAAACAGAACTTTCACCGTTTCCTGCTGAGCGGCGGAACCCTGGCTCTGCTTGCAGGAACAATGCCAATGGCCGCCTCGGCGCAGTGGTTGAATTTCAAAACGCCCGGGATTCCCCGGACCGCCGATGGAAAGCCCAACCTGGCTGCCCCGGCCCCGAAGACCGCCGATGGAAAGCCCGATTTTACCGGCCTTTGGAACAACATGCGGGGCGAAAATCCGCCTGCGCGTGGAGAAGAAGCGACGGAGAACGTATTGAACTACATGCCGAAAGGCACCGTGCTCCCGTTCCAACCCTGGGCTGAAGCTGTCTACAAGGAACACCTGACCGAAGCGGGCGCGGGCGCCCGGCCGTCCGGCTACTGCTTGCCTCACACCATCCCGGATGCCTATGTGCACGGAGGCCCGAAGCGGATCGTTCAGACCCCGACGCTCATCGCCATCCTTTATGAGCAAATGACGCACTTCCGCCAGATCTTCATGGACGGGCGCGGTCATCCTGATGTCAAGCTTCAGGCCTGGTACGGTTATTCCACAGGTAAGTGGGATGGGGACGCACTGGTGGTCGATACTGTCGGATTTAACGACCGGAGCTGGCTTGATGACGCCGGCCATCCGCACACCGACGCGCTGCACACCACCGAGCGGTTCACGCGCCCGGATTTCGGGCACATGAACATCCAGATCACGATCGACGATCCCAAGGCATACACGAAGCCGTGGACGGAAAATATCCGGTTTCAGCTGGCCGCGGATACGGATATGCTCGAAGACGTCTGCGACAACGAGCAGGACGCGCACCATTATTCGAGCAAGTAACGGCAGGGCGAAATGCCCACAGGCTGAAGCCTGTGCCACCTCTTATCAACACTTGGCTGTATTGGTGGAGCAGGCTTCGCTATACGCCGCGGGCGATCTCCGCTACCGCAGCCGTCAATGCGGCCGCATCCGCCTCACTCAACTTTTGCCCGGCCTTCGTAACATAGAAAACGTCGATCGCCTTCTTCGCTTCCGTGTCCACCAGGACCACTTCGATATTGCCGCCCCGCTTCGAGATCAGCGACGCAACATCGTACAGCAGTCCAGGCCGGTCCTGCGTCGTCAATTGGATCAGCGTGGCCGATGGCGAGACAGAGTTATCGAAGCTGGTGCGGGCGGCCGCAAGCGCGTGCGCATCGGGCTTTACCCGGGGCCGCCGCGAGAGTAGCTGCTCGACGCTGGTCTCCCCTTTGACCGTTTTGATCACCGTGCGCGTGACGTTTCCCACTTCGTCCTGGTTCAAATCCAGCGTGCGGGAAGGGTCGGCGAACGTGAACGTGTCGATCACTGTACCGTGGGCGTTGGAGAACGCTTCCGCCTTCAGAATATTGAAGCCGAAGCTGGAAAGCACCGCTGCGATGGAGGCGAAGAGGAACGGCCGGTCGTCCGCCACGACGCAAAGCACCCACGCAGCCGACTTTGTGAGAGACGCAGCCACGCCCCGCTCCCTGCCTTCGCGTTCGAGGCGCAGGTGGCTTTGGATCTCATCCTGATCGTGCGTGCGCAGGTAACGCGGGGGCAAACCTTCCAGAAACACGCGCAGATCGGGATTCGCCTGCGTGTCCGGCAGCGACGTTCGCACCGTGAGTTCCCGCGTGAGCTCCGCGTACGTCGCGGTGTAGAGATTCCACAGTAACTGGCGGCGCCACGGGGTCATCGCGGCGGGATTCACGGCGCTGATATCGCCATACGTCAGAAGCGTCAGCAGTTTGAGCTGTTCCACGGTGCCCGTCTTGGCCGCGACATCCCGCACGGTCGCGGGATCGGACAGATCGCGCCCGTTCATCGTGGCCGACATTTCCAGATGAGCGCCGATGAGAAACGACACCACGCCCCAGGCCCGATCGGAGATGCCCGCCCGCCGCAGCGCCTGTTCCGCGACGCGCTGCGAGACCACTACGTGTCCTTCGTCGGGCGTCCCTTTGCCGACGTCGTGAAACAGCAACGCTGTGGTCAGAAGATCCAGCTCCTGGGTCTCCGAAGCCAGTTCGCCGAACGAATCGTCTTTCTTGCCGAGCAGCCCCAACACCGTCTCGATCGCCACCAGCGTGTGCTCGTCTACCGTGTAGCGATGGTAGAAATCGCGGATTACCAGCGCTTCAATGTCCAATAGTTCCGGGAAAATGGCTTCGAGCGCATGCGTCGTATGCATGGCGCGCAGCGCATTCGAGGCGTGAGGAAGCCGCAGAATCTCGCGGAAAGGATTCCAGATCGAAGCCTGCCCTTCCACCCACCGGGCGAACGAGGGCATGCTGCGTTCCATGCGCTCTTCCGTGTCCGTAGCCAGTGGTAGCCCGTGGCGGCCGATGAACTCGAAGAGCCTCATTATCAGCCCGGGGTCCGCTTCGAGGCCCTGCGACGAACGCAGAAATACAGATCCATGCAGCACCGAAAAATCGGAGTTCGAAAGCCTGGCAGTTCTGTCGCGGAACTGCGAGAACAGCGAACTGCGTTTGGATTCGAAACGATCCAGCCGCCGGTTCGCCAGCCGCGCGATATCCCGCACCGCGCGATAATACTGCCGCATCAGCGCTTCCGGCGACGCTGCGCCGCTCAAACCCGCGATCTCATCCTGCCGTTCGAAGCTGAGTTTGTTATCGTCGCGCCCCCCTAGATAGTGGAGGTAACAGCGAATCTCGAACAGCACGGGAACCCCCTGCGGCAGATCGTGATCGCCCGCCCCCAGCTTCGACAACCATCGGAGCACCTGAAGGTCGCGCAAGCCCCCAGGCGCATCTTTGACATTTGGTTCCAGATGATAAATCGTGCTCTGGAAGCGTGCGTGCCGCTCCCTCGTCAACTGCACGATGTTGCGGCCGAGATCGGGGCGCGGATCGCGGATTTCGCGGAACAGTGCTTCGCTGCCGGCCAAAAGGCGGCGGTCGAGCAGACTGACCGCCAGTTCGGCGTTTTGCGCATCGATCTGATTACACTCCTGGGGGGTGTGGACGGACTGGCTGATCCGCAGCCCGCCGTCCCAGAGATCGCGCAGGAACATGGCCAGCGGCTCTTTGATAGCGGCCTGCGTTTTTTCATCCGGCGTCAGGATGAGGAGATCGATATCGGAGTAAGGGAAGAGTTCTTTGCGGCCGTAACCGCCGACGGCAACGAGGGCGACGTCCGCCGGCATCCACCGCCAGCGCTGCCGGACCAGGTCGTCCACGCGCGCAGTACGGCCCGCGACCGCCGCCGCGGCGTCACGGGTCCTGAAAAACTGTTCGCGGATTTGCTGCTCCGTCACAATAATATTTCAAGTATCCACTGTGGACGTTGAAAACGGGGAGACGCAGCTGAGAATTGTGGACGGAGCCCGCCGTGAAGGCAGTTCCCGGCGACAGCGGGAGCCGGGTGCTAAACCGCCAATTCCCCGCGGTCCCCGTTGCGGATGCGGACCGCCTCCGCCACATCGTAGACAAAGATCTTGCCATCGCCGATCTTTCCGGAACGCGCGGCATTCGTGACACACTCAACAACCTCATCCAACCTTGCATCCTGGATCACAAGTTCGAATTTGACTTTCGGGAGCAGATCCACGTTGTACTCCTGGCCGCGATAGACCTCTTTATGGCCTTTCTGTCTGCCGTGGCCGCGCACCTCGCTGATGGTCATCCCATCGATGCCGATATTCTTCAGCGCCTCTTTGACTTCTTCCATCTTGAACGGCTGAACGATCGCTTCAATCTTTTTCATTGCGCCTCATCTTGAATAATTACGCTTCGAAATCTTACACCTCGGGATTCTAAGCTTCGAGGACGTAGCCTTCTTCACCATGCTGGCTGAGATCGAGGCCCTCTTCCTCGGCGTCGTGGTCAACGCGCACGCCGATGACGGCGTCGCAAATCTTGAGGATAACGAATGTGCCCGCGGCGGCGAGGGCGACCGCAATCAGTACGCCTATCGCCTGGTTCAGAATTTGCCCGGGATTGCCATCCACCAGACCCAGGGGGATGACTTTGCCGTTGATCTGCGCATTGTTAATGGCATTGGTGGCGAATACTCCCGTCAACAGCGCGCCCAGCGTTCCGCCTGCGCCGTGCACGCCGAAGGCGTCGAGCGTGTCGTCGTACCCAAAGACATGTTTGACCGCCGTGACCATCAGAAAGCAGAAGACGCCTGCGAGCAATCCGATCAGTAACGCGGGCATGGGCTGGACGAATCCGGACGCCGGCGTTATGGCAACCAAACCGGCTACAGCGCCCGAAATTCCACCCAACATGCTCGGCTTTCCCGATTTCAGCCATTCGGCGGCCATCCAGCCCAGCGCGGCGGTAGCGGCCGCGAAATGGGTGTTTATGAACGCGCTCGTCGCGAGTCCGCTGGCGGCTGTGGCGCTGCCCGCGTTGAATCCAAACCAGCCTACCCACAGCAGGCATGCGCCGATCACGCTGATCATCATGCTGTGCGGCTTCATCGGCTCTTTCGGATATCCCGCGCGCTTGCCCAGGTACAACGCACAGACCAGCGCCGAGACGCCTGAAGTGATATGCACCACCGTTCCGCCCGCGAAGTCGAACGTCGCGACTTTTCCACCGAGATAAGCGTTCAGGAAACCGCCTTTTCCCCAGACCATGTGCGCCATCGGAAAGTAAACGACGAATGCCCAGAGCGTCGTAAACAGGGCCATCGCGCTGAACTTGATCCGCTCCGCGTAGGCACCTGAGATCAGCGCGGGAGTAATAATGGCGAACATGAGTTG
Organism: Bryobacteraceae bacterium; assembly: GCA_049516355.1. GTDB lineage: Bacteria > Acidobacteriota > Terriglobia > Bryobacterales > Bryobacteraceae > BOG-234. Next base: position 20,674 of record JBEKTF010000050.1, read on the forward strand.
ATAGATCATGTACGTCCCCTGCGGTATCGTCGCTGCGTAGTCGGCGTTCGGTTCCGAGCCCACGCCATTCAGGAACGCATACTTGAGGCCGCCGATAAAGGGAAGCCCTTCGCTGAATACCAGGCTGTAGCCGACGAAAGCCCACAGCACGGTGATGAGGCCCATCATTACGAAGCTGTGCATCATGGTCGAGAGGACGTTCTTGCGGCGAACCAGTCCTCCATAAAACAGGGCCAGCCCCGGACCAGTCATCATCAGCACCAGCGCGGCGCTCGTGAGCATCCATGCGTTGTCGCCGGCCGACTGTGCATTCTTTACAGCCGTTTCGAGCGCGTCAATACGCGCACTCATGTCGGGCGCCGCTGCCAGCAGCGCGGGTAATATGGTCATCTATCCTCTCTAACGTGGTGAATCTAACGCGGAGAAGCCATTATTCCGAGCGAGTGCTGTAAAACTCATAAGGGCTCGATAAATAATAACAATTGACTGGATAGAAAACATGCATTGACGCATCGGAAAAACCGATTCTACACCCGAAAACCGATCTTCCAGAGGCCGTAAGCCACTGCTTGCCGGAAAAACTGCCACCATTCCTTCGGGACCGTCGTGTCGCCCGGTGCCCGCGGAGAGCCGTAAACGACGAATCCCTTCTGCTGGAGGATCCGTTTCACCCGGAAAACGTGATACCCATCGCTCACGATGATGCAGGAGCGAAGGCCCATGCGGCGCAGGATCTCGGAAGCCGCGCTCAGCGAATACGCCGTCGATTCGCCCTGATCCTCCACGATGATGGCCTCGGGCGGAATACCCCGGTCGATCAGATAGGACCTCCCCACGCCGCCCTCGGTGAACGCGGGGTCGCCGCCCGGTCCGCCGGTAGTCATGATGTAAGGCGCAAGCCGCCGCTCGTAAAGGTCCGCCGCATGATCGAGCCGGAGCTTGAGAACCGGCGAGGGATGCCCGCGGTATTCGGCCGCCCCCATGACGACGATCACATCGGCCGGGCGGGCTTCCTCGCGGATACTTTGGCGGCCGATCCGCACTGTAAGCGCCATCAGATACCCGAGTACAAACACTACCAGGACCAGTAGCAGCAGGCCGCCTGCGCGCTTGAGGTGCGTTATTCTTATGTCAACATTGTAAGCGCTGGCGAGCGAGATGGGACAGATCGAGTCAATTACCAGCGCCGCGAATCCGCTCGTCAAGGACGTTCGCCGGGCCATCGCGCGCGGCGGATTGACGGACGAAGGCTGGTGCGTCGCCGAGAGCTTCCACCTGCTGAAAGAGGCATTGCGCAGCGAGCGCGACGTGCCCGTCGTATTGGTGGCGGAATCCGCGAGAAGCTCGGTGGGGGTAAACGGGCGCCGCACTGTTATTCTGCCCGATCCCTTGTTCCAGTCCATTGCGGCCACCGAGACAAGCCAGGGAGTGATTGCGCTCGTGCGGCCGCCCGAATGGTCGATGGACCAGCTTTTTGGAGGCCAAAGTATGGTGATCGTCCTCGACGGATTGCAGGACCCCGGCAATGCCGGCGCCATCGCCCGCGCTGCGGAAGCGTTTGGGGCAACCGGCCTGATGTTCGTCAAAGGCACGGTCAGTCCCTTCAATCCAAAGACGCTGCGGGCATCGGCCGGGTCGTTGTTCCGGATCCCGTTCGTGTCCGGGCTCGCCGTGCCGGTGGCCTGGGCTTCATTGCAGCAGCACGGGGTCGACCTCTACGCCGCGATGCCATTCACCGGCTTCCAGCGCATGGCCGGGGATGTCGATTTCACCCGGCCGCACGCTATCGTGATCGGGAGTGAGGGTCGCGGCGTAAGCGAGGAATTACGCGCGATCTGCCAGGAGGTCGCGATACCCACCGTTGCCGTCGAATCGTTGAACGCGGCAGTTGCGGCTGCTGTGCTGCTGTATGAAGCGCGAAGGCAACGCCTGTGAGTCTCTTCGATGCCAGTCCGTTCGGCGACTTGCCCGCGGATCTCGCGAAGGGCGCCCAACGTCCGCTGGCCGAGCGGATGCGTCCCGAAACGCTTGACGATTTCGCCGGTCAGGAGCACATCCTCGGGCCTGGCAAGCCTCTGCGAACCCAGATCGAGCGCGATCAACTGACGTCGCTCATCCTTTGGGGACCGCCGGGGGTAGGGAAGACCACTCTTGCCCGCATCATCGCTCGCATGACGAAGAGCGAGTTCCTGCCCTTCAGCGCCGTGCTGGCCGGCATCAAAGAAATCAAAGCGGTCATGGTCGATGCTGAACGCTTGCGGAAGCTCGGCCGTCGCACGATCCTTTTCGTCGACGAGATTCACCGCTTCAACAAGGCACAGCAGGATGCGTTCCTGCCTTATGTCGAGCGCGGCGACATCGTCCTGATCGGAGCGACTACCGAAAACCCTTCGTTCGAAGTGAACGCGGCGTTGTTGTCGCGCTCCAAGGTCTACATGCTGCGGGCCCTCACGACGGAAGAGATCGTGGTGCTACTGCGGCGGGCTTTGCCTGAAGTGGGCGTCCAGGCCTCCGACGAACTTCTGGAGCAGATCGCAACGGCGGCCAATGGCGATGCGCGCGCAGCTTACAACACGCTTGAGATCGCGGCCAGTTCCGGCGAGATCACCCAGCAATCGGTTACCGATGCGCTGGGCCGCAAGGTTCTCCTTTACGACAAGACGGGCGAGGAGCATTACAACCTGATCTCCGCTCTGCATAAGTCCGTGCGATCCAGCGATCCCGATGCGGCGCTTTACTGGCTGGCGCGAATGCTCGAGTCGGGCGAAGACCGGATGTATATCGCCCGCCGTGTGGTCCGGATGGCGATAGAGGACATCGGGCTTGCCGACCCGCGCGCGCTCGAACAGTGTATAGCGATGCAGCAGTGCGTCCATTTCCTCGGGATGCCTGAAGGGGATCTGGCGATCGCACAGGCGGTGATTTATCTCTCGGTCGCGCCGAAGTCGGATGCGGCGTACCGGGCGCTCGGTGAAGTGACGCAGGAGGTGCAGGCCGGGCGCGCCGAGCCGGTCCCGATGCATCTGCGCAACGCCTCGACAAAGGCGATGAAGGCCTGGGGTTATGGCGCCGGCTACCAGCACGCCCATCAGTTCGAGGAAGCGGTGAACCAGATGGAGTGCCTGCCGGAATCGCTTGCCGGGAAGCGCTGGTATCACCCGACGGACCGCGGGGTCGAGAAGAGGATCGCGGAACGGCTCGATGAGATCCGCAAACTGCGTGGCAGGTCAGCGAACTCTGCTTCGGATGATCACCTGCGTGGCCGGTAAATCCTTCGGCGTTCAAGGCCGGTAACGCCCGAAATACGGGTACCCGATCCCGAACTTTCGACCAGCACAAAACCGGCAACGATGAAGATCACGCGCCCTGACACAGCCCGAGATTAACGGTGGCCCGCGCAGCCTTGATCCGCCCAATCAATCCGCGGCAATGATATCTTGCAGTAGCCTCCGTTGGAGGCTCACTTATGGCACAGGCGAGAACGCCGCTAAAACCTCGCAAGACTCGCGCCGGCAGCGTTCGGCGCAAAGTAGCCTCCATCGATGAAGCGGAAGGTGCGCGCCCGGGCCTTTCATTCCCCGTCGTTGCAATCGGCGCTTCAGCCGGAGGTCTGGCAGCGTTCACGGCACTTCTGCAGGCGCTGCCCACCCGATCCGGGATGGCTTTCGTGCTGATCCAACACCTGGAGCCGAAGCATGAAAGTGCGCTTACCACCCTTCTGTCAAAGGCGACCAGCATGCCCGTAGTCGAGGTATCCAACGGAATCGCCGTGGAGCCGAACCACGTCTACGTCATCCCCCCCAACAAGAACATGACCATCCGCAAGGGAACCCTGCGGCTGGCGCCTCGCTCGGAGGGCTCCGGACTGCAACGCCCGATTGACGATTTCTCGATCGCTCTGGCGGAGGAACAGGGCAATGCGGCGATTGGGGTGGTCCTTTCCGGCACGGGATCGGACGGCACGTATGGGCTCAAAGCAATCAAGGCGGCAGGCGGCGTGACTTTCGCGCAGGATCCGAAAACGGCGCAATGGCCCGCCATGCCGTTGAGCGCGATTACGGCCGGGTCTGTCGATTTCGTTTTGCCGCCCAAGCGTATCGCGGCGGAACTGGCGCGCATCGGCCGTCACCCTTATCTGGTTGAAGCGCTCGAAGTGCCTGGAGGTGTGCCTGAAGGCAGCGACCTCGACAGGATTTGCCTGCTTCTTCGCTCCTCCGCGGGCGTCGATTTCCGCCTGTATAAGCAGGCGACCGTGCGCCGGCGCATCGCGCGCAGGATGGCTCTGCAGAAGATCGCATCGCTCGCCAAGTATGCACAGATCCTGAAGCAGAACCCCGAGGAAGCGCAGGCCCTGACGGATGACATCTTCATCCACGTGACCAGCTTCTTTCGCGATCCGGAGTGCTTTCAGGCTTTGCGAAAACGAGTCCTGGCCAAATTGTGCCTGAAGCGATCCGCGGGAGATCCGATTCGTATCTGGGTGGCGGGATGCTCGACGGGAGAGGAGGTCTATTCCATTGCGATGCTGCTGCTCGAGGAGTTGGGTGAACAGTCCAACCGGGTCGGAATTCAGTTCTTCGGGACCGATATCCAGGAGCGCGCGGTGGAACATGCCCGAGCCGGAACCTACCCGGAGTCGGCGGTCGCCGCAGTATCTCCGGCGCGTTTGAAACGCTTCTTCGTCCAGACCGATCATGGCTATCAGATCCAGAAGTCGATTCGGGATCTGTGCGTCTTCGCGCGGCATGATTTGGCCAAAGATCCGCCGTTTTCCAGGCTGGATCTCATCAGTTGCCGGAACGTACTCATCTACATGGGCTCGGCGCTGCAAAAGAGAGTTCTGTCGGTTTTCCAATACGCGCTCAAGCCCGGAGGCTTTCTTTTCCTGGGGAACTCGGAATCCATCGGCGATTACTCCGATGCCTTCACGGCGGACGACCAGAAGCATCGGATCTTCCTGCGCAAGCTGTCGCCGGCCGCTTTTCGTGAGATCCCGTCGACTGCGAACCAGTTCCGGGAGCCAGCCGCCGCGCCCCTGAGAACCTCCGCGACCAGTGCGGCCACCGATTTCCGGCGAGAGGCCGAGGATGCCCTGCTGGAGCACTACGCGCCGCCCGCGCTGATCGTCGATCCGGATCTCCATATCGTGCATTTCCAGGGAGACTTGAGCTCTTATCTGGCGCCGGCCACGGGACAGCCCAGCTTTCACCTGCTGAAAATGGTACGCCCCGAGCTGGTGGTGGATCTGCGCGCAGCCATTTCCCGCTTCAGGAAAGAAGGTGTCGCCGTCCACAAAGACGGTGTGCAGTTCGAGCATCAGGGCAAGCCCGCCGCAGTGCGGTTGGAAGTGCGGCCACTCAAGACGCGCACAGGCAAAAGACGGGACCTCCTGGTGGTGTTTCAAAAAGTGGAAGCGGCGGGACTGAGTGAGGCCCGGAAACCGGGAGGAGCCACGGGGAAACGCAGTTCCGAAAAAACGGAAAGGCTCGAACGCGAACTGGCCTCCACCCGGGACAACCTGCGTTCCCTGATTGCGGAACACGAGACCGCGAAAGAGGAAATGAAGGCGGCCAGCGAAGAGATCCTGTCCAGCAACGAGGAACTACAGAGCACCAACGAAGAGCTGGAAACGGCCAAGGAGGAACTGCAGTCCTCCAACGAAGAACTCATCACCCTCAACGACGAATTGCAGCATCGCAACGCGGAGCTGAACGTTCTGACGCACGACCTGAGTAACCTGCTGGTGGGCGTCGACATCCCCGTGCTGGTTCTGGACGCCGATCTGCGTGTCCGCCGGTTTACTCCCGTAGCGGGTAAGCTGCTGAACCTGATCCTAGGCGATGTGGGCCGTCCGTTCAGTAATATCGCGTCTACCCTGGACGTCGCCGATTGGAAGGATCTCTTTTCGGAAGTCACCGGTCAGGGGCGATTGATCGAACGTGAAGTCAACGACCGGAATGGCCACCGGTATTCGCTGCGCGTGCGGCCTTACAAGACCAGCGACAACAGGATTGAAGGGGTGCTGGTCGTGATGCTGGATACGGATTTGATCTACCGCGCGCGGGATGAGGCGCAGAAGTCCGGCGACTACGCCCGCGCGATCGTCGAGACAATTCACGAGGCTCTGGTCGTAGTAGACTCCGAATGCCGGGTGTTGACCGTGAACCGGAGCTTCTGCGATCTATTCCGCGTGCCGCTTCAGAACGTGGGGAACCAGTCATTCTTTGGGCAAGGCGCGGGTCAGTTCAAAGTTTCACGGCTGCGGGAACTGCTACAGGGCGTTCTGTCGAAGGGCAATGAGATCAAAGACTTTGAAGTCGACCAGCAATTTGCCGGCATCGGCCGCCGGCATTTAGTTCTTAACGCGCACAAGGTTGACACATCAAAGAGGATCCTGATTGCCATTGAAGACTTCACCGAACGTAAACAGGCGCAGGAAGAAGCGGAAAACAGCCAGTCCACGATCCGTGCCTTACTGGATTCCTCCATGCAGTCAGTCGTCGCCGTTAACGCGGAAGGAAAGATTGTTCTCGTCAATGGCAATACGGAAAAAATGTTCGGCTACGGCAGGAAAGAACTGCTCGGGCAACCGCTCGAAATTCTGGTCCCGGAAAGCGCCCGGGCGCGCCACGTCGAGGACCACAAGGTTTACTTTGCCAACATGAAGAGCCGGCCCATGGGGATCGGCCTCGAACTCGGCGGCCGCCGCAAGGATGGCACGGTCTTCTCGGTCGAGATTGGCCTGAGTGCTGTCGAAACGGCTATGGGCAAGCTCGGCGTCGCCTTCGTCACCGATATCACCCAACGGAAGCAGTTGGAGCGAGCTGCGCAGGCGCACGCAGAGGAGGTGCACGCCCTGGCGGCCAGTCTCCTGACGGCTCAGGAAGACGAGCGCCGAAGAGTATCGCGCGAACTGCACGATCAGATCTGTCAGCAGCTGGCTTCCCTGGCGATCGACATTGGCGGGCTGGCGGCCGATCCCCCGCCTCGCGAGGACGCGCAAAGCCGGCTTAGAGCAATACAGGCCCGCGTGGTCAAGGCGTCGGAAGAGACCCGCCATATCGCGTACGAGTTGCATCCATCCATCCTCGACGACCTGGGTCTCGTGGCTTCACTGCGGGACTTGTGCAAGCAGTTTTCCGAGCGGGCCACGGATATAAGGTTGAAATTCACCGATGTCGTTTTGCCGGCCTCCGTGCCGCGTGAAGTGGCCTCCTGTCTGTATCGCGTCGCACAGGAGAGTCTGCAGAATATCGCCAAACATGCCAACGCTAAACGCGCTTTGGTCGCGCTCACCCTGCAGAAGGGGACCCTCGGGTTGAAGATCGCGGACGACGGTGCTGGTTTCGATCCGACAGTAGTCAAAGGGCGGGGAGGGCTCGGATTGATCGGTATGGAGGAACGCGCGCGTCTGGTAAATGGGAAGTTGTCCATCGTCTCGCGGCCGGGTCGCGGCACTCGGATTGCTCTGGAAGTCCCCTTACCTTCTGGCAGCTGATGAAACGGACTCGCATCCTATTGGCCGACGACCATACGCTGACGCTCGAAGGCATCCGCGCGGTTCTCGAACCTCATCATGAGATCGTCGGGGCGGTTGCCGATGGGCGGGCACTGGTCGAAGCCACGCTTCGCTTGAAACCGGACCTGATTATCCTGGACATTACGATGCCGCTGTTGAATGGCATCGACGCCGCCGTCCAGATCAGGAAAAGTCTGCTTGGAGTGAGGCTGCTATTCATCACGATGCACGTGAACCCCGCGTATCTGGAAGCCGCGCTCAACGCCGGAGGGACCGGATACGTGCTGAAATCCGCCGCGCGGGAAGAGCTTCTTGATGCTATCCAGAGTGTTATGAAGGGCCGCATCTACGTAACTCCCAGTCTTTCGCGTGAGCATCTGGAGCGGTTTCAGGATCCTTCGCTGGCGGCAGCCAGTCTGCGCCTTACCGTGCGGGAGCGGGAGATTCTGCAACTGATTGCCGAGGGCCGGCCCGCCAAGGAGATAGCGCATGTCCTGAACATCTCCGTCAAAACGGTCGCCTTTCATAGGGAAAACATCAAGAGAAAACTCGGTTTACGCACGACCGCCGAATTGACGAAGCACGCGATAGAGCAAAGATTTATTTAGTATTTCAGCCGGTTTCACCTTTGCCTTTGTGGCGCATGCTCTCAGCTTGCCGTGTCCGCACTCGTGCGGACACCTGTGTGGGGCAGGGAAAGCGTCGAGAAGAGTCTCGACGCGGCACGCAAAAGTGCGCCACGCCGGTTCCGATTACCGGCGCCTCTCCGCGCGCGGGAAACCATGCCCGTAAGGATAATGAAAGTCGCCGAAGCGGTGAGGATAGCCGTAGTAAAAGCGGAAGGGCGAATAGTAAACGGCAATGGGTGAGTAGAAGCCCCAACCGAATGGCCCATAGAAAATTCCCTCCGCGGGGAGAAACGTATAAACACCGAACCACGGCGACCAATACCACCCGAAGCCCATCCAGCCGGGGCCATACCATCCCGGCCCGGGGCCAAGGTAGGCGCGCGCCGCATCGACGCTCGCTTCCGACAAGTACCCCGACCGTAAACCGCTCCAGCGATAGAACTCATCTTCAAAAGCCCGCGGCTCAAAATCCTGGGACTTCGGCTTTACGCCGGCATTCAGCATGGCCGCGCGCCTGTCCATCAGCGTGACGTTTTGATTCGCGACGCTCACCGTCGCCTTGCCCTTGAACACGCGCACCCGCGCATGATCCGCATCGAAATCATAAAGGCCCTTCTTGAGGACTTTCGTGCTCGCCCCGTTCTGATCGATCCGGATATCGTTCTCACTGCGTATCTCAATCACTTCCACCAGCGCGCGGCCTTATCCAGCTGGATTCTGGTGTTAGCCAGATCCGGCGTTATCATCTTCACCGAACTGTTTTCCGCGACTCGCAGGAAAACGCCCGGCGTGAGCAGGATCTCCACTTTTCCCGTCAGGGTTGTAATGGTTTGATCCCTCTCCAGCACAACCGAGCCGACCGCGCCCGGCATCAGTGGCATCGTGCCGATGGAAGCCTGGCCCTCCAGATAGTTAATGCTGCCTGGTCTGGGCGGGCTGGCCGTTCGGCACCAGACGGGCGTAATGATCGCCAAAACGCAAAACGCGCTTCTGAAGATCGATTTAACGGACGAAATCATAAAGTCCTTTCTGTCCGCAATGGATGCAGCAGTCGGGCTGCCACGTTCGATCCAGTGTTTGCACTGGTTGAGTCTCGAGCGGAAATGATAGCTGCGCGATTCGCCGCAGTAGCCCGCCCGCCTTCACTTGACCTAGTAATAGATCCAGTTTTCGACAGGTGCAGTTTTGCGCTAATTTCGGTTTGCGGCAATTAAACAAACGCCAGGTAGCGCCGCGGACATGAGCGGGAGCACCTGACGAGTGGCACAGAAAGGAGATTTCATGCGCGAGACCAGTGTGGGCCAATCGGCGGGTAAACAGGCGGAACAGGTGCTGCGAACGCGAGGAAGTCGCGCTTTCTGTCGTGTCGACCTCCCCATCATGGGCCTTGCCTTCAGGAACGACCATCATGCGGCCGTCACCATCCAGGCCGGGGAGATCCTTGAGGTCGTCGGTCCCGCGCAGGACGATCGCTTCATGATCGTCGAATTCAAAGGAGAGCAGTGTATTGTTTTCGAGCGCGATTTGAAGTATCGCGGCAAACCCGTCCCTGCCGGGAAGGCCCGGGCCGCGGTGGCGTAATGCCTCGTCAGGAAACCTCTCCAGGGACTGGATATGTGCTGAAATCCGCCGCGCGGGAAGAGCTTGTTGATTGCTATCCGGAGTGTTCTGAAGGGCCGCATCTACGTAAGTCCGGTCTTTTGAGTGAGCATCTGGAGCGGTTTCAGTATCCTTTGGCTGGCGGCAGCCACTCTACGCCTCACCCCCGGGCGGGAGATTCTGTAATTGATTGCCGAGGGCCGGCCCTAAGGAGATAGCGCGGACGAAGCACGTGATCGAAAGATTGATTTAATCCAAATATTACAGAAGTTACCTAGGAGCCCGTCCGAGTATTCATTGACGCAGGTTCATTCGTCGTCGGTTGGTCTGATGGAATACGAGAACGGCTGAACGCAGGGGCGTGCCAGGAACATCTTAGCTGGCGCCGGAGACTC
>JBEKTF010000051.1:0-47043 GCA_049516355.1 Bryobacteraceae bacterium
TCAGACCCTCCTTGGACTCGGAACTGCCCGCAAATCAACCGAATACGAGCAGATCCGCGGCGCAAAAGATCTCGAACCCAACATCCTGGGCTTTGCTGAGTCAACCGGATAAGCAGAAGCTAACTACCATGGTGCTCACTACGATTCATCACGCAAAAACGAACCTGTCCGGACTGATCGAAAGGGCTGAGCGGGGCGAAGAGATCGTGATAGCCCGGGGAAAAAAGCCGGTTGTACGGTTGGTTCCCATCGCGCAACCGCCGAAAAATCGCGTACCTGGAATGTTCAAAGGCGAGTTCGAACTCAAACCGTCTTTCTTCGAGCCGCTTCCGCCGGATGAACTTGAAGGCTGGAGCTAGCGAAGGTGCGGGTCCTTCTGGACACGCATACGCTCATCTGGTGGGCTACAGACGATCCGAAGCTGTCCCGAAAGGCCCGTGCCATCCTGTTATCGTTCGAGTCGGAGATCTTCGTCAGCGCTGCCTCGGCTTGGGAAATCGCTACGAAGGTACGTCTGGGCAAGTTGCCGGGAGCGGAGATCTTTGCTGCGGAGTTCCCGGAAAGGGTGCAGAAGCTCGGGTTCCTTGAACTCGCGATTTCGATCGAACACGCACAACGCGCCGGACTCCTGCCCGGAGATCATAAGGACCCGTTCGACCGGATGCTGATAGCGCAGGCGCAGGCGGAAAACATTCCGATCGTCAGTAACAAGCGGATCTTTGACGCCTGGCGCGTCCGCCGAATCTGGTAGCGCTTAAGACCTCAGCGAGGGCCAGGACGGGTGCCGTTTCTCAAGGAATGCGCGGGCGCCTTCCTTGAAATCTTCGTTCGAAAGAAGGCGGTCGCGAACAACCCGTCCCACTCTCCCCGCATCCTCCCAATCGCGACCGCGAATCTGATGGACATAGTCGAGTCCGGCCGTAATGGCGACCGGGCTGAAACCCGCAAGCTGCATGGCGAGATCGGTCGCGCGTCGCAGCGGATCGTCCGCAATTTCGGTCACGAGCCCGTAGTCGCGCGCCTCGCCGGCGCTGAACTCGCGCCCGGTCAGGCTGAGTTCCACTGCGCGACGCTCTCCCATCGCGTGCTCTATGGATCGGAAAATCAAAACGGGCCAAAGCCCAATGCGAATTTCAGTCAGTCCGAAGCGGGCATCGTCTCTCGCGATCACCATGTGTCCGTTCGCAGCAAGGCCGGTGCCTCCCGCCAGCGCAGCGCCGTGGACAGCCGCGATAATCGGCGTGCGAATGCGATGGATGGTGGTGAACAGCCGCTCGTGAATGTCTGCGAGCCGAGTCTGATCGACGTCGATGGTCTCTTTCAGATCCATGCCGGCGCAGAAAGCGGGTCCGTTGGCGTTCAGGACGACGGCGCCAACGCCCCTATCGGTATCGGCCCCGTCAAGCGCTTCCACCAATTGCTTGCAAAGTTCCAGATTCAGCGCGTTGCGCTTTTCCGGGCGGTTCAAGGTAATTCTGAGAATTCGCCGGTCTTTCGTCACCTCAATCAATTTCAATCTCCATGCGCAGAAGCGCCGCGCCGTAGGTTTTGCCTTGCGCGTCGGTTCGCAGCGACAGCGTACCGCCGCCGCCGAGGGCTTCATGAAGCAACAAATTGATCGCGCCGAGGTTCGGCAACTCGAAGCGTTCCACGTCGCCTTTCACCAGTTCGCCGAAGAACCGCTTTACACGTTCGGGGGTGACTTCCCGCAGGATCACGGAATAATATTCCGGCTTGAACGCGATCACACCGATGTTGGATGTGTCGCCCTTGTCGCCGGAGCGCGTGTGCGCGATCGTGCCTAACGGTTGCTTCATGAAATCAACTCCACTCGCGTACTGATTTCCTCCCGCGGAATCAGCGCGGACCAGTAAGCCACGATTTCGCGTACCGGCGGGCGGCCTTCGCCGAAGCCTGTTGCCCCCGGTGGACCGTTGAGCACCAGTGGGATCAACTCGCGCGTGAAACGGTCGACGGCCTTGCGGTCCTGACCCCTGACACCGATTCGCAATTGTATTTCCGGCGGGTCGGGATTCGGCGGCGCAGCCACTCCATGACACGCATTCAGACCGAAAAACTCTGTGTAGATTTCTTCGAACCGCAGACCGATGGCGGTGAGGCGCTCGCGCACGATGCGGTCAGCCGCGCGCGCTTTCTCGACAGCCTGGGGCCAGCTGTAAACAAGCGTTCCGATCACCTTCCATCCGTTCGCATAGCTGATGGAAAGCTTCAGAGTAGGCGGACGCGGCCCGCCGCGAATGCCGGTGACACGCACGCGATCCACGCCCGTATCCGCAAGCTGGACGGTGGTGAAATCAGCGACACAGTCCGGCGTGATGTAGTGCTTCGGATCGCCCAGTTCATAGAGAAGCTGCTCCTTGACGGTATCGGAGTGGACCCGTCCCCCGGTGCCGGCATGCTTGGTGACGGTGAACGAGCCGTCGGGTTCTGCCTCGACAATGGGATAACCGATATCGGCGAGGTCGGGAATCTGCTCCCAATCAACTTGGCAGTTGCCGCCGGAGCATTGCGCTCCGCATTCGATGATGTGGCCCGCGATGGTGCCCGCGGCGAGCCTGTCCCAATCGTCCGGCTTCCATTTGAATTTGTGGACCATCGGGGCAAGCGTGAGCGCGGTATCGGTCGAACGCCCCGCGATCACAACGTCCGCGCCCGTATCCAGCGCTTCGGCAAGGGGGAACGCTCCGATATAAGCGTTGGCGGAAAGAATCTGCTTGCGAATGCCGGAAATCGGCTGGCCGGTTTCCATGTCGCGCATCTCGTAACCTTTGCCGAGGAATTCGTCAATACGATGGAAGACGTCGTCACCGTGGACGACCGCGACTTTGAGCCCAGGAGCGGCTTGCAGCACCGCATGAGCGCAGGCTGCCGGATTAACTCCGCCGGCGTTGGCAACGACTTTGATATTGCGGTCTTTCAGCTTGCGCGCAAGACGGCCGATCAGGGGAGGGAAGTCGCGCGCGTAGCCGAGCGAGGGGTCTTCCTGCTTCTGCTTCTGCAGGATCGACATGGTGACTTCCGCGAGATAGTCGAGAACGAGGAAATCGATCGGGCCCTGGTCGACCAGGCGGACCGGCGCTTCCAGCCAGTCGCCCCAGAAGCCCTGCCCATTGGCGATGCGGATCATAGGGTCTCCAGGGCGAGTGCGATGGCTCGCGGGCGGTTCAACGTCACTTCGAGAGCGAGGGTCAGGATCTCGCGGGTTTCCATTGGATCGATCAGTGCGTCGCAATGTCCGCGCGCGGCGGCGTATTTCGCATCGAGCCACCGTTCGTAATCGGCGCGGGTCTGCTCGATGGATTGGGCAAGTTCCGGAGGCACGGGCGCGCCTGTTTTTTTAAGCTTTTCGAGTTCGGCTGAGTAGAGCGCCTGCACGGCGGAATCCCCTTCCATCACGCCGATTCGCGCCGTGGGCCAACTGAACGTGAAGTTCGGATCGAAGCCCTGCCCGCCCATCGCGTAGTAGCCCGCGCCGCTCGCGTGATTAATCGTGAGCAGGATGCGCGGCACGCTGGCGCACGACATCGATTCCACCATCTCGGCTCCGGCGCGGATGATGCCTTCGCTCTCGGCCTCGAGACCGACCATGAATCCGGAAACATCCTGCACGTAGATGATCGGAGTTCCCGCGCGGTCGGCCAGTTCCACGAAGTAAGCGACTTTACGCGCGGTTTCGGTATAAATAATGCCGCCGATGCGGGGCTTGAGAAACCCGCGGCGATTGGCGATTATGGCGACGGGATGCCCATGCAGGCGCCCATTCGCGCACAGCATCTCCGGCGCGAACTCCGGTTGGAATTCGACGAAATCGTCACGGTCGAAAAGACGCGAAAGAACGTCTTCGATCGCGTAGGGCAGCCGGTGATCGGGCGGCAGAACGGCGTAGAGTCCTTCAGCGGGATGGGCCGGTTCGGCAGATGACGAAGACGGGGGGGACGGCGGCGGCAAAGGCAATTGCCGGAAGCGCACGCGAATCATGTCCAGGCAATCGGCATCGTTCTTCGCGACATAGTGCGCCACGCCGCTGGTCGCGTTGTGCAGATGCGCGCCGCCCAGCGATTCCTGATCGATCGATTGGCCGGTTGCGCCCTTGACGAGATTCGGGCCACCCAGACCCATGAAGCTCGTATGTTCCACCATGAGGATGATGTCGCTGAGCGCCGGGAGGTAGGCGCCACCCGCGATGCAGGGCCCCATAACGGCGGCAATCTGCGGGACATGCAGCTTGCGCCGCATGAGCGAGTTGTAGAAGAAGATGCGGCCCGCGCCATACTGGCCGGGGAAGATTCCGTCCTGATAAGGGAGATTGACGCCGGCCGAATCCACCAGATAAACGATTGGTGTCCGGTTGCGCATGGCTATTTCCTGCGCGCGCAGGATCTTCGTAATAGTCTCCGGCCACCACGCGCCGGCTTTCACCGTGGCATCATTGGCGACGATCACGGCCGCCCGGCCTTCGATTTTCCCGATGCCGGTGACGACGCCGGCGGCCGGGGCCTGGCCATCGTACTTGTCGTACGCGATCAGAAGTCCGATCTCGAGGAACCGGGAGCCGGGATCGAGCAGGTGGGCAATGCGTTCGCGAGCGGTCCACTTTCCCGCACGATGCTGCTTTTCGATGCGCTCCCTGCCGCCGCCTTCGCGAAGCTTGTATTCGAGATGCCGCATTGTTTCGACGAGATGGCGCATGTGGGCTGTGCGGGCGACCGTCTGCGCGGCGTCGTTTGATTGTTCCGGCGGCATCGACGATTAGTTTATCGAGATGATTAAAGCGGCGAACCAATGACAATCTTTACCATCGGTTTCACGAAGAAATCGGCGAAGGAGTTTTTCGGGAAACTCCAGTCGGCCGGCGTCAGGCGGTTAATCGACGTGCGCCTGAACAACACGTCGCAACTGGCGGGGTTTACCAAACGCGACGACCTGAAGTACTTCACCGAGACCATCTGTGGGATCGATTACTCCCGCTTGCCGGAGTTGGCCCCCACTGCCGAAATTCTGGATCCGTACAAGAAACGCAAAGGCGACTGGAGCGTCTACGAGCGAGCCTTTATCGAATTGATGTCGGCGAGAAAGATCGAAACGGTAATCCGCCCCGAAGATCTCGATGGCGGCTGTCTGCTTTGCAGCGAGCAGCAGCCTCATCGCTGTCATCGCCGTCTTGTCGCCGAGTATCTAAGAGAAAAGTGGGGTAATGTCGAGATTCAACATCTCACGTAATGCCTGGGATCTCATCCCACGTCCGGCCGTCGAGCGTGCGGCCTGTCCGCGATTTGAAAACACCGCCCCATTGTTTGAAGAAAAAACGCACATTGGATTCGAGGCAACGGTCCCTGATCTCGCGAACCCATACGGCATCCAGCGCTCGCGCTCCCGGTCCCGATCCGCCGCCGGCGATGACCCAATCGATTCCCGTCAGGTCGAGATTGTGTAACGGCCCCAGCAGTGGTTCGATGCTGAGAAACTTCACGTGCGCGCCGGTCTGCCGGAGATGGTCGATGCGGTCGAGATAGTCCTCGTTCTCGACACTGACGCTCGCCCATATCTGCGGTTGCCAATCGAGACTCGGACTTAGTTCGAGCAGGCGTTCGGATCTTTTCGTGAGCACCTGATACTGGTGCCAGTGGGCGCGGCCCATGACATCGAAGACTTGCCGGATGTAATTAACCGGCACGTCGACATGGAACAAATCCGACATGCTGTTCACGAAGATGCGGCGCGCTTTGAGCCAATGCAGCGGGTGTTCCAGCATCCGCGGCTGCAGCGTCAGGGCGAAACCGTTGACGTAGTTTTTCTGCCCCATGGCCTGCAGGCGGTTGGACATGCGTTCGGCGTAGCAATGTTTGCAGCCGGGGCTGATTTTGGTGCAACCGGTGATCGGATTCCACGTGGCGTCAGTCCATTCGATCGGAGAATTGTTCGCCATGCCCTACCAGATCCGCTTGACTCCGTAGACGTCGAAGATGGGATCCCGGGATACAATCGCCAGCTCTTCTTCCTGCGCTTGTGCGACGAGAAGCCGGTCGAACGGATCCCCGTGATGCCGTTCGAGCGATGCGCAGCGCATGATCTGCCGGAAGCTGATCTCCATCTGCTCAAATCCGTTCAAAGACATCTGGGAGGCCAAGTAGCGATCGATGATTCCGGGCAGACGAAGCTTGCCGAGACTGACTTTAATAGCTATTTCCCAAAAGCTCACATAGCTGACGAAGCAATCTTCCGCTGTCATCACCTTACGAGCCTTTTTCGAGAGTTCTGAACTGTCCTCGCACCACCAGAGAAATGCGTGGGTATCGAGGAGAACCGGCAACTACATGTACTCCGCGAAATCGGCGAGCGGCTCGTCGAAATCAGGAGCCATCCAGATGCCTTTGCCTGTGCCGGGAGCGCGCGTGGCCGGCTTGATCGGCACGATTTTCACCACAGGGCGATTCTCCTTCGTAACTATGATGGAATCTCCCAGCATCACCTTCGTTACGATCTCCGAAAAATGCGATTTCGCATCAGCCAACTTATATTGAACGCTCATGGTCATATTATATGACCATCACCTGCCTCTACGCAACAGCCGCCGTCTGGATTTTGGGTCCTATACCCAGCGCAATCCGAAGCTCTTCATCCAGCCGAACTGCCATTTCCGGGTGCTCCTTGAGGTATAAGCGCGCATTCTCGCGGCCCTGGCCGATGCGCTCGCCGCGATAGCTGAACCACGATCCGGACTTCTCAACCACGTTCTTCGACACACCAATGTCGATGAGGTCGCCCTCGCGCGACGTTCCCTCGCCATACAAAATGTCGAATTCCGCTTCTTTAAACGGGGACGCGACTTTGTTCTTCACGATCTTGACGCGCGTGCGGTTTCCGATCACGCTTTCGCCGTCCTTGATAGCGGCAATGCGCCGGATATCGATCCTGACGGAAGAGTAAAACTTCAGCGCACGGCCCCCGGTCGTCGTCTCGGGACTTCCGAACATCACGCCGATCTTTTCCCGAATCTGGTTGATGAAGACCATGCAGGTATTCGTCCGCGCGACCATGCCTGTAAGCTTTCGAAGCGCCTGCGACATCAATCGTGCGTGCAGCCCGACGTGGTTATCGCCCATCTCGCCGTCGAGTTCAGCTTTCGGAACCAACGCCGCCACCGAGTCGATCACGGCTACGTCGATAGCGCCGCTCGACACGAGCGCGGCTGTGATTTCGAGCGCTTGCTCGCCCGTATCCGGCTGCGAGACGAGCAGATTATCGATATCCACGCCCAGTTTTCGGGCGTAAATCGGATCGAGCGCATGTTCCGCATCGATGAACGCCACCACGCCGCCGTTCTTCTGCGCCTGGGCGATCAGTTGCAGGGCCAGGGTTGTCTTGCCGGAGGATTCGGGGCCGAAGATCTCCACCACCCGGCCACGGGGAAATCCACCCACGCCCAGCGCCGCGTCAATCGAGAGGCAGCCGGAAGAAATTACCGATACCGGCACGACGTTATTCGCACCCAGGCGCAGCACGGTTCCTTTACCGAACTGCTTGTCCATCGCCACGAGGGCGAGATCGATCGCTTTCCGCTTTTCCGCTTCAGTCATTTCCTGCCTCGCTTTGACAGCAGTGCCGGATAGCGCGAAACTTCTCATATGCCATCAATGAAGATGAACTTCGCTGTCCTGTGCGCGCTAACAATGTGTGGGACGGCCTGGTCGCAGATTGGGCCGTCTGCCGCCAAAGCGATTGCGCCCACGGGCACGCTGCGAGCGGCATTCCTCCAGAACAATCCCGTTCAAGGGCGGGTCGATCCGAAGACCGGTGCTGTCAGCGGCCCCGCAATCGACCTGACGCGCGAGTTGGGCAAGCGCCTCGGAGTTCTGGTCTCGATCGTGGGTGTCCCCGGCATGCGTGAAATGGTCGAAGGCTTTAAGAACAACACGCTCGATATGGCATTTCTCGCCTCCGATCCCTCACGCGCCAAGGAAATCGATTTTTCGCAGGTCTACACCCTTTCGTGGAGTAGCTATCTGGTGCCGGTGAATTCTCCGCTGCACGCGGTAGCCGACGCGGACCGCGCAGGAATAAAAATTGGCGCGACAACGGGCGATTCGCCGCAGCTTTATCTTTCCCGGAATCTCAAGAACGCCGAGCTGAAAAGCTATCCCAATTCATCGCCGCAGGATGCTCTCCGCATGCTCGCCGCCGGGGAGATCGACGCTTACGCAGCCAACCGGCAAAGGCTCATCGAAATGGCCGCGACAGCCCCAGGCACAAAGGTGCTGCCCGATAACTATTCCGCGGTGAGGCAGGCGGTTTGTGTTTTAAAAGGCAATACCGCCGCGATGGATGTGATCAACCGCTTTCTCGATGAGGCACGGGCGTCGGGTTTGATCCAGGGGGCAATCGATCGCGCGAAACTTTCGCAATCGGTCGACGTAGCGCCGGCCGAAGGCAAATAGACGGGGCTTAATCCTCGTCCTGGCGCAGCCGTGCGAGGACTCCCAGGTCTTCGAGCGTAGTCACATCGCCTTTGACCTCGCCGCCGGCCGCAAGTTCGCGAAGCAGGCGGCGCATGATCTTGCCACTACGCGTTTTCGGAAGCGAATCGGTGAACCGGATGTCGTCCGGCTTGGCGAGCGAGCCGATTTCCTTACCGACCCATAGGCGTAACTCGGCTCTCAACTCGTCCGTCGCGTCATACCCAAGCTGCAGAGTGACGAACGCCACGATCGCCGAGCCTTTGATCTCGTCGGGTCGCGACACCACTGCGGCTTCGGCCACCCACGGATGCGCGACCAGCGCCGATTCCACTTCCATCGTGCTGAGCCGGTGCCCCGAAACGTTGATCACATCATCCACCCGGCCCATCACCCAGATGTAGCCGTCCTCGTCCTGCCGCGCGCCATCACCCGTGAAGTAAGACCCCGGGATTTGCGACCAGTATTGTTCCTGATAGCGCTGCGGATCGCCGTAAATCGTGCGCAGCATGGAAGGCCACGGTTTGTGGATCACCAGATAACCCCCCGATCCGGCGGGAACAGGCTTGCCTTCGCGCGTCACGACCTCCACCTTGATTCCCGGCAGCGGACGGGTACACGAACCCGGCTTTGTCGGAGTCGCCCCGGGAATCGGGCTGATCATGATCGCACCCGTTTCGGTCTGCCACCACGTATCGACGACCGGGCATCGATCGCGCCCGATATAGCTCCGGTACCACATCCACGCTTCCGGATTAATCGGTTCGCCGACGCTGCCCAGGAGGCGGAGACTCTTCATCGAGTGTTTCGCCGGCCATTGCTCGCCGAGTCGCATCAGCGCACGGATCGCCGTCGGCGCGGTATAGAAGACCGTGACCTTGTGGCGATCGATCATCTCCCAGAAGCGATCCGGCTGGGGGTACGTTGGCCCGCCCTCGTACATCAGCACTGTGGCGCCATTCTGCAGCGGGCCATAGACCACGTAGCTGTGCCCTGTAACCCAGCCGATGTCGGCCGTACACCAGTAAACGTCTTCATCGTTGAGATCGAAAACCCATTTCGACGTGATGTAAGTGGCGACGGAATAGCCTCCAGTCGTATGCAGAATTCCCTTCGGTTTGCCGGTAGTACCGGATGTGTACAGAAGGTAAAGCGGATGCTCGGCATCGAGCGGCTCAGGCAAACATTGATCGGAGGCGATCGACATCAGCTCATGCCACCAGTGGTCGCGTCCTGGCACAATGTTCTGGTGCGTGCCTGTGCGCCGGTAAACCAGCACATTCGCAACAGACGGACAGCTTGCCACCGCTTCATCGACCGTGGTTTTCAATTTGATCTCCGCGCCGCGTCTCAATGTTCCATCCTGCGTGATCACACAGGTGCACTGCGCATCGTTGATGCGGTCGACCAGCGCTTGCGATGAAAAACCCCCGAAGATGACTGTATGCGGTGCCCCGAGCCGGGCGCAGGCCAGCATCGCGATCGCCAGTTCAGGCGACATCCCCATATAAATGGCAACCCGATCGCCGTTCTTTACTCCGAGCGACTTCAGAACGTTGGCGCATTTCGAGACCTCGGACAGCAGCTGCTGGTAGGTCAAAGTGCGGATCTCGCCCGGTTCACCCTCCCAGATGATGGCCGCTTTATTCCTGCGCCAGGTCGCCGCATGACGGTCGAGGCAGTTGTGCGAGAGATTCAGCTTTCCCCCGACGAACCATTTCGCCCACGGCGCGTCCCATTCGAGGACCTTTGTCCAGGGCTCGAACCAATCGAGCTCGCGCGCGATATTGCCCCAGAAGGTTTCAGGGTCGCGGTCCGCTTCCGCATAGAGCCGCTCGTAATCGGCCATGCTTTTGATATGCGCTTTGGAACTGAAGCCTGAGGGAGGGTCGAAAACGCGCTGTTCGTTAAGGGTTGACTGGATATCAGTGGAGGTCGCGGGTGTCATGCGTAATCAACAGCAATGATATCCGAGGCCGTCACTGATCCATCGGCGTCCGGCGAACGCTTCGGCGTTACCTGCGAGTAACGCTCATCCAGGTATTCGAACTCCGGCCGGCGCGAGGCAAGGAAAACGGAAGAGGCTAATACGGGTCCACAGTGGGCTGCAATGAGTCAAAGAACGTGCTCACGTCCGATGGTATGGGCCAGTTTGTCGAGATCAAATAAACGGATCGCTCGGAAACATACACCTCCATAGCCCAATCGGGATGTGAATGTTTGAGCAAGCGTCCCTTGGACCCGGGCCACGTAACCGGGCGCCGGGCCTTCTGGCTTGCGTATACCAAAGGACGCTCGACGACGGCGGACCAACGGAACCCTTCAGCGTTAAGAGTTCGAACAAGGGCAAAAATTCTATCAGGGGCAGGAGGGTCGGGATACTGATACAGCGCTGCGGTGAAAGCGAATCCCTCCCGTCCGGAAAGCCACGTATCGAACCGAGGTATGTTGCCGTCAATTGCCATTCGTCCGGCTGTGCCCGTGCCGTGACTGGAATCACCCGGAAACGAAATGTCGAATAGCCGTGAGTAGCGAATGCGCTTCCATTCCGATTCAGGAATTCGATGCTTCGCCTCGAATCGCCTTTGATCGAGGCCGGAGGCGAGCCCTCCCAGAGCGGCTACGATGGCCAGCGCAACAATTGGAGCAGCATACAGGAGCCCCCACACGCCCAGCGGAAGAGGGAAATAGGAGCGAGTCGGATTTTCAGGATCCACGAGAACCTGAATACTGGCCCCAGGTTCGTACACAGGCTCAGATTCCGCCGAGCTCTTTGTCAGGAATCGTCGTTGGAATTTGCCTTCATGGAGTTCGCCATTCATTTTGAACTGATAACGAATTTCGAGGTGCGCAGTCCAGCCATCGGTGATCGTTTGTGCTGTAACTATTGCGTCACGCTTGATCCATTTATTCGCAACCCGTCGCACCCAGCGCTCATGCAACTGGCCAATCAGATATGGGAACAGGCCGAAAAAGATGAAGAAGATGCCCATTATCAGGGTCGATTCTTAGTTTTGAGAACTTTTAGGATTGTGTTCAGCACATCGTAAGCATCGATCTTTAATTCCACTCCCGTCGCTCTCCCTCCAGCACGGCTTGCAGCGCCTACGTTCAGTCAATATCCTACACGCGGAGACACTAGTTTGAGTTCCGTCCCGGCGAAGCATGAATGCCGGCTCAGGCGCCCCACAAGCGGATTTCAACTCCTGTCATTCACCTTCCCCGACACTGGCTGACGCGAGAGATATGGCTCGGCCTTTCGGCAACCGCAGAGACAAGACGGCCGCCGCCAGCACCATGGCCGCCGAGCCCCAGAGACAGCCCGCGAAGCCCGCAAGCTGGAACACAATGCCGGAAGCGAGAGTGCCCAGAAGCCGTCCGCCGGCGTTTGCCATGTAGTAAAAGCCTACGTTGAGAGCAACACTGTCTTCGTCGGTGTAGGCCAGCACCAGATAGGAATGAACCGCCGAGTTGATGGCAAAAACGACGGCAAAGACGGCAAGGCCCCACATCAGAGCCAGGCCGGGATCCACGCCAGCCCGCAAAGTCAGAACGAGAGCCACGGGGACCAGCACGAGGGAAAATGCCCAGGCAGTTGCAGTTGAGCCGTCCACGGTACGGGTTCCCAACAGGTGTAGCATTTCCGGAACTGCCGCCTGAACGATGCCATAGCCAACCACCCACAAAGCCAGAAACGCTCCCACCGCATAAGTGGACCATCCGAGCTGGCTGAGAAAGACCGGCAGGCCGACGACAAACCAGGCGTCCCTCGAAGCGAACAGGAACAGGCGCGCAGCCGAAAGCCAGTTGATCTCCGGGCTCTTCGACAGCAGCGAAGTAAACTTCACCTTCTTCTTTGAGCGGCCCAGATCGCCCGACAGTGCTGCCGCGGTCACCAGCAGAACCACCAGCAGCGCTGCCGCCATCCCGGTCAGCGCACCCACAAAGCCGAACGCGCCCAGCAGCGCGCCGCCCACGAAAAAGCCCAGACCTTTGAGCGCGTTCTTGGAGCCAGTGAGACGGGCGACCCACTTGAATAATGCGCTGTCCTGACCCTCGGGCACGACGACTTTGATCGCGCTCTTGGAACTCATTTTGGTCAGGTCCTTCGCGATGCCCGAGAGCGCCTGCGCGGTCATCACATAGACGACGGAAACCAGAGCCGTCCAATGCTCGTTGAGCATGGCCAGCATCAGGAGGGAAAAAATCTGCAGGACCAGACCGCCGAACAGGGTCACTTTCACTCCGAAGCGGGATGCGATCCAGCCGCCAAACAGGTTCGTCACGATGCCGAAGAATTCGTAGAAGAGAAACAGAAAGGCGATCGATACGGCGTCGTAGCCGAGCCGGTAGAAGTGCAGAACCACCAGCATCCGCAAAGCCCCGTCGGTGATGGTGAAGCCCCAGTAGGCTCCCGTCACAAGGGCGTAACTGCGAATGCTGGTCATTGTCGTAAGGGTTCAGTTGCGGGGCGGCAGCGATGCCGCGACCTTGCGGGCCAGTTCCACCAGCCGGTTGGCGTAGCCCCATTCATTGTCGTACCAGGCGAGGATCTTGACCTGTGTGCCATCGACCACCATGGTCGACAAGGCGTCCACAATGGCCGACCGTGGATCGTTGACGAAGTCGACCGAGACGAGCGGCCGCTCTTCGTACCCCAATATCCCGTTGAGCGTGCTCTCCGCCGCCTTGAGGAGCCCGTTCACCTCCGCGACGTCGGTCTTTCTTTCTACTTCGAAGACGCAATCCGTAAGAGACGCGTTCAGCAGGGGTACGCGTATGGCAATCCCGTTGAGCTTGCCCAGCAGTTCAGGATAGATAAGCCCGATGGCGGTTGCCGATCCGGTGGTGGTCGGAATCAGCGACATCAGTGCGGATCGCGCGCGCCGCAGATCCTTATGGGGAAGATCGACGATCGTTTGGGTGTTGGTGACATCGTGAATGGTGGTGATCGCTCCATGGCGAATCCCGAGTCCTTCGTGGATCACCTTGACTATCGGAGCCAGACAGTTGGTCGTGCAGGAGGCGGCTGTGACGATATGGTGTTCATCGGGGCGGTAGAGATGATCGTTCACCCCCATCACGATATTGAGCGCGCCCCTGGTTTTGACGGGAGCGGCGACGACCACCTTCCGGACGCCTCGTTCGAAGTACGGTTCCAGTGCGTCCGTCGTGATCAGCTTGCCGCTGCATTCGAGGACGATGTCGACGGCACTTGCGTCCCACGGCACTTCGTTCGGTTTGGACCCATCCGTGAAGACCACTTCGCGGCCATCGACGGTGAAGTGGCCGGGAGCAATCGTGGTAGGTCTGGTCCAGCGCCCGTGAACGCTGTCGAATTCGAGAAGATGCGCCGCCGTCGCCGCACCGCCCTTGATTTCGTTCACATGAACGATCGATACATCGGGGCAATCCCACGCGGCGCGGAAGGCGAGGCGCCCCATGCGTCCAAATCCGTTGATTCCGATTCGAGTCATTATCGTCCTTGAAAAATGAGGGTTAACTCATTTCGATAATAGTGGAATTATAGAATCATGTCAATGCGATTGTGTAGAATTGTGGGGTGAGGAAAAGCGCGCTTCAGGCCGTGCCGGTACCCGGTGAAATATGCGCGTCATGCGCGGAAGTTGTCGCCGGCCCCGGCAAACGGCCAAAGAAGCGTCCCGCCATCGATTTCACGCGCTTTGCGGATATGCTGTCGGCCATGGGCGCGGAACCCCGGCTGAGAATCATGCATGTCCTGCTGACCGCCCACCCGAAAGGAATGGTAGTGGGAGACATTCAGGCGGAATTGGACATCGCTCCCTCCACCTTGTCCCATCATCTGGACAAGCTGCGGCATGAGGGACTGGTAACCGTCAGGCGCGATAGGAAATATCTGTGGTACGCCGTCGATACATCGGGATTGCAGGAGCTTCTGGGTTTTTTGCTTTCCGAGTGTTGTTCCCGAAATCGGCCGGTCAATCGGGACGCCATTTTCAAGCTGTGCGGTTAAAGCCGGCCGCTAAGGCGTAAATCTTCCGGAATCGCGCGAGAATACTGTCGCTACAGTATTTTTGAGCATGCGCGATTGGCTTCGCTCGCGGCCAGTTGCTGAAGCGATAGAGTCACCGCTTGCTGTCGGAAAGATCAGCTGCCGCTATCGGAGTGGCGGCTCTGTTTTTCCGAAACGCCAGCAGCAAAATCAAACCCAGCACCAGAATCGGCGGAATAAGCAATATCACGATTCCCGAATTCAGCACCCGCGAACGTTCCGCCTGCTGGGCCGCCGCAGTCCGGTAACACATCACGCACTGGGCAACCTCACCTGCGACAGAATGCCAGCTCATACGCCTTCCAGATTCGCGTTCGTGAAATAGAGCGTAAACACCAGCACGATCCAAAGCAAATTCAGAAAGTGCGAATACATCGCCACCGCCACCACGTCGCGCCGCCGCGTATTACTCGCGACCACGGTCATCCAGGAAACGCAGGCACACACGGCAATCCAATGCGCGCCGGTGAGCGCCAGAAACGTGCCCCCGAACGCCGTCCTCGGGCCCAGCCCCACCAGATAGACGAGCCGCACCCACTCCACGATCTCCAGAAACAGAAAGGTCAGCCAGCTTGCGATCCCGACTGCGATCCAGCGCACCGCCGGTTCCTGATCCTGCAGTTTCACCGCTCGCGTCGCCATCTCCAAAGTCGCGCTGCCCGAGATCGCAAACATCGTTAGCGCGGCGACCATCAGCAGGGAGGCGAAATGGAACGGAGTCGGCCACGCTTCCGAAGCCCAGCGCAGGTAAAACATCACGGCCAGCAGGGCCGCGAAAAATGCCATATGCGCGGCGATGATCCAGAGCGTGCCCCGTCGCGCGCGCGTTGCGAAATATTCCGCGAGATACTCTCTCATGCCCAAAAAACAAACAATCCCATGATTCCCAGCCAGAGCACGTCGAGAAAATGCCAGAAGATCGCGCTCACATCCACCATGGTGCGGCGGCTCGGCCCCAGTTCATAGCGAAGCGCGCGATACTCGACGTACATCACCGCCCCCAGTGCGCCGATCACGTGCGCCGCATGCGCCCAGGTCAGTACATAAAAGAAAGCGCTGCTCGGATGCCCCGTCAAATAAAATCCGCGCTGTTCCAGTTGCAGCCATGCCACCACCTGACCTGCGAGAAATGCAGTTCCCAGCACCGTCCCGGCCGACCAGAGCCAGTTGAACGCAACCCGTTTGCCCCGGCGCAGCAAGCGGCGGCCCGTGTCGATCGCGATGCTGCTGAGGATCAGCACCCCCGTGTTCCACCACAGAATTTGCGGGAGCCCGATATGTCCCCAATCGTTGTTGAGCCCGCGCCGCACCACCATCGCGCTGACGAATGAGGCGAACGTCATCATGCTCGCGCACATCAGCACGATGATGCCGGTAATCGAGGCCTGCCGTGAGCCTCCCGGAACGGATCTGTCGCGGTCTTCTCCGCCGCCACCGCCGGAAGGAAGGTCAGGCGCAGTAGGCGGCGGTCCGCCGAGGTTCGACTGGGTCAGCGTCCTGGGCACAAATCCAGTATCGCCCCATTGGACGCATATACAGCCTGGTAATATTGAACATCGTGTTCAAGCGGGTCATCTGGATTGTGCTGGATAGTGCCGGCGTAGGCGAGATGCCCGATGCAGCGGCTTACGGAGATGCCGGCAGCGACACCTTGGGTAACATCGCCCGCGCACGAGGGCTCGACGTCCCGAATCTCTGCCGTCTCGGTCTGGGAAATCTGAAGCCGATGCCGCAACTGCCAAAGTCCGACTGTCCCGAGGGCTCATACGGACGCTGCGCGCTCGCCTCTCCCGGCAAAGACACCACCACCGGCCATTGGGAAATGGCGGGAATCCACCTCGCCAAACCATTCCCGCTTTTTCCGCACGGGTTTCCGCCCGCGGTGATGGACGAATTCGAGCGCCGGGTCGGCCGTTCGGCGATCGGGAACAAAGCGGCATCCGGCACGGAAATCATCAAGGAACTCGGCGAGGAGCACATGCGAACCGGCTCGCCGATCGTTTATACCTCGGCCGACAGCGTGTTTCAAATCGCCGCGCATGAAGACGTGATCCCGCTTTGGGAACTCTACAGGATGTGCGAGATCGCGCGCGACATCCTGCGCGGCCCGTACGAAGTGGGACGAGTGATCGCGCGCCCCTTTGAAGGCTCGCCGGGCGAATTTGCCCGCACGGCGAACCGTCACGATTACGCGGTGCCTCCGCCGAAAGGCATGCTGCTCGACAAGCTTGCGGACAAGAAGGTGGAGGTCTCCAGCGTCGGCAAGATCTTCGATGTGTTTCTCGGGCGCGGCATCAATGAGCACGCGACAACGAAGAACAACGCCGACGGCATGGCGAAAACGCTGGATGCCATGGCCCAGCTGAATGCCGGCCTGATCTGGGTGAATCTCGTGGATTTCGACCAGCAGTATGGGCATCGGAACGACGTCGAAGGCTACGCGAAGGCACTCGAAGAGTTCGACAAATGGCTGCCGGTTTTTCGCTGCGCCATGCGGCCGGAAGACCTCGCGATCCTGACCGCCGACCACGGTTGCGACCCCACCACTCCTTCTACCGATCACAGCCGCGAGTACACACCGCTGCTGGTCTTCGGCCCGAAGGCGCGCGCCGGTGTGGATCTCGGATTGCGCGCGACGCTGAGCGATATCGGACAAACTGTGGCGGAAAATTTTGGCACCTCGATTGAGAAAGGGACGAGCTTCTTAAGCGCGATCTTATGAGAAGACCAATGATGGCCGGCAACTGGAAGATGTATAAAACTCCGGCGGAAACGCATGCATTCTTCGAAGCTTTTAAGCCGCTGGTGTCCGACGCGGCGCATTGCGATATCGTGATCTGTCCGCCTTTTCCCAATCTACCTGCGGCGGTTCAGGAAACCGCGGGCACGAACATCGGCATCGGCGCGCAGAATCTGTATTGGGGCAAAGAGGGTGCGGTCACCGGTGAAGTCTCGGGCCATATGCTGCAAGCCGTGGGATGCAGTTTCGTGATCATCGCGCACAGCGAGCGCCGGCAATATTTCGGCGAGTGCGAGCCGGATGTGGTGCGGAAAACGCAAGCCGCGCTCGAATACAGTTTGACTCCGATCGTGTGCGTGGGCGAGCGCCTCGACGAAAGGGAAGGGAATCGAACCGAAGAGGTGTTGGGCGAACAATTCGACGGCGGCCTCGCCCCGCTCTCACCCGGCCAATTCGCGAAAATTGTGATTGCCTACGAGCCGGTCTGGGCCATCGGCACCGGAAAAACTGCGACTCCGCAGATTGCGGCCGACGCGCATCGGTTTATTCGAGGGAAAGTGGCGGCGAAGTTTGGAGATGCGCTCGCGTCGGCGGGGCGGATTCTTTACGGCGGCAGCGTGAAGCCGGACAACGTGAAAAACCTGATGGCGGAAGAAGAGATTGACGGCGCGCTGGTCGGCGGCGCCAGCCTGGATCCGAAATCATTCGCCGCTGTCGTGAAGTATTAACGAGTTGCAGAATCGGACGCTCCTTACGGCCACCTTAGGTAACGCCGGCGGTCTCCGCCGCCGGTGCAGTACCACTCGGGCGTCCGAACGAGACCGGCGGCGGAGACCGCCGGCGTTACCTCACGTTGTGGTCTCTGCAGGCGTCGTCAGTGGCCGGAACGAGGTGGCGGAGAGATAACGATCGCGTTTAATGGGTAAGATCCAGCAGCTGTGGAGGATCTTCCTGACTTACCGATGGAGCGGTGACCGGCCCTTTGCGGTCTAGTTCCCAGGAGCCTTTCAACCGCTGGGTCTTGTAGCCTTCAGGGCGCTAAACTGAACCTTGGCCCCAGAGCCGCTGATTCGCATCGAAAAACTTGCGAAGATCTATCGTTCCGGCGATAAAGATCTGGTAATTTTTCGCGACCTTGCCCTTGAAGTCGAGCCCGGTGAACAAGTTGCCATAATCGGCGAGAGCGGAGCCGGAAAGAGTACGCTCCTGCACCTGATCAGCGGGCTCGACACACCCACCGAAGGGGCGATATACTACAAACATAAGAATATTACTGGGCTCCCCGAGCCTGAGCTTTCCGCGTTTCGAAATCGCGAGATCGGCTACGTCTGGCAACAGCATCACCTTTTGGCTGAATTCTCGGCAAAGGAAAACGTCAGTATGCCGCTGCGGATTCGGGGAGTGAACGGCGCCAAGGCATCTGCCGACGCGCAGGCGAGTCTCGAGGAGGTCGGGTTGAGTAACCGCGCGGACCATCGGGCCGGGGAACTCTCGGGAGGAGAGCAGCAGCGCATTGCCATCGCGCGCGCCCTCGCCGGTAATCCCTCTCTGCTATTGGCGGATGAGCCAACCGGAAATCTGGACGAGCGTACCGGGCAGATGATTTTCGATCTGCTCGCCGATCTTCGCAAACAGCGTAACCTTACGTCGATCCTGGTCACCCATAATCTTCAGTTTGCGCGGAGGTGCGACCGTGTTTTGAAACTGGAAGGCGGAGCGTTGCAGAGTGTGTAGATGTTTGCCGGTGGGGCATTTTGCATCCGAACACCGGCTCCGAGTATCTTTAAGTATGGCGGCCGGTAAGAAGAATGGCGAGCGGTAAGGGAGTATCCAGACCAAATGTTTGAGCGTTACACGGAAAAGGCGCGGCGCGTGATCTTCTTCGCCCGCTATGAAGCGAGTCAGTTCGGCAGTCCCTATATCGAGACCGAGCACCTCCTGCTCGGGCTCCTGCGGGAAGACAAACAACTTGCGAACCGGTTTCTGCGGTCGCACGCGGCTGTTGATTCCATCAGAAAGCAGATTGAAGGCCACACGACGGTTCGGGAGAAGGTCTCCACTTCAGTCGACCTTCCGTTGAGCCACGAGTGCAAGCGTGTTCTGGCCTATGGCGCTGAAGAAGCGGAGCGTTTGAATCACAAGCACATCGGCACCGAGCATCTGCTGCTTGGACTGCTTCGCGAAGAGAAGTGTTTCGCGGCGGAAATTCTGCACGAGCGTGGCTTGCGGCTCTCGACCATCCGGGAAGAGCTGCAGCGCTCGCAATCCGAAAAAGTGCAGACCAACCGCCCGAAAGAAAGCTCTCTGCTCGCTGAGTTTTCCCGCGATCTCACCCAGGCTGCCATGGATAATTCGCTCGATCCGCTGATCGGGCGCGATTACGAGCTCGAACGAGTGGTCCAGATCCTCTGCCGCCGCACCAAGAATAATCCGGTGTTGATCGGCGAGCCGGGCGTCGGCAAGACCGCTATCGTGGAAGGGCTTGCGCAGAAGATCGCTGAAGGCGACGTGCCTTCTTTCCTCGCCGACAAGCGCATCCTCGCACTCGATCTTTCACTCATTGTCGCGGGCACCAAATATCGCGGCCAGTTCGAAGAGCGCCTGAAAACCATCATGAAGGAATTGATGGAGAACCAGAACGCCATCATCTTCATCGATGAGCTGCATACGCTGGTGGGCGCCGGTTCGGCCGAAGGTTCGCTTGATGCTGCCAATATTTTGAAGCCCGCTCTTTCCCGCGGCGAAATTCAATGTATCGGCGCTACGACGCCGTCCGAGTTCCGCAAATCGATCGAGAAGGATCGATCGCTCGAGCGGCGCTTCCAGGCCGTCAAAGTTCCGCCGCCGAACGAATCGGACGCAGTGAAGATCATGTACGGCATCAAGGATCGCTACGAGAAGTTCCATGCGGTCAGCTACACCGACGATGCCATCGAGGCCGCGGTCTACACCTCGAGCCGCTACATTCCGGATCGCTTCCTGCCCGACAAGGCAATCGATCTGATCGATGAAGCCGGCGCGCGTGTCAAGTTGCGCCAGACGACCTTGCCGAGCGATCTCGCCGATATTCAGAAACGCATCAAATTCATCGTGCATCGCATGGAGAACGCCATCGCGAACCACGAGTTCGAGAAGGCCCGTTTCTACTCGGATGAAGAGCGGAAAGAGCGCGAGAACATGCGCCAGCTCCGCGAGAAATACAACCTTGACGACACCTCGACCGGCGTCGTCACCAAAGACGACATCGAGGACGTTGTGGCGCGATGGACAGGCGTTCCGATGACCTCGATCAAAGAAGAGGAAATCGCCAAACTTCTGCGCATCGAAGACGAGCTGCACACGCGGATCATCAGTCAGGAGAAGGCAATCTCGGCGCTGGCTCGTGCGATTCGCCGCTCTCGCGCCGGTTTGAAGGCGTCGGGCAGGCCCGCGGGTTCGTTCCTGTTCCTCGGACCGACCGGCGTGGGGAAGACGGAAGTGGCCCGTGCGCTCGCGAGTTTCCTGTTCGGCAGCGAGAAGAGCCTGATCCGCTTCGATATGTCCGAGTTCATGGAAAAGCACTCGGTCTCGAAGTTAATTGGTTCGCCTCCGGGATACGTTGGTTACGAGGAAGGCGGCCAGCTCACGGAACGGGTGAAGCGGTCTCCCTACTCCATCATTCTGCTGGACGAAATTGAAAAAGCGCATCCGGATATCTTCAATATCCTGCTGCAGGTTTTCGAAGACGGCCAGTTGACGGACGGCCTCGGCAACCAGATCGATTTTAAGAACACCATCATCATCATGACCTCGAACCTCGGGGCACGCTTCCTCGAAAAGAAGGGTCATCTGGGCTTCCAGGCGCCTCAGCTCGAGGGCCAGACCTCCAAGGTGGAAGATCAGGTGCGCGGCGAAGTGAAACGGGCGTTCAATCCGGAATTCCTGAATCGCCTCGACGACATCATCCTCTTCATGTCGCTCACGGATGACGATCTGATCAAGATCATGGACCTGCTCGTCGAGAACATCAACAAGAACCTCGAGACCAGGCAGATCAAAATCCGGCTCCAGCATGACGCCTCGAAGTACATCCTCGAGAAGACCTGCGGGGACCGCAGTTACGGCGCGCGTCCGTTACGCCGTGCCTTGCAGAAGTACATCGAAGATCCGTTGTCGGAAGCGATGATCCAGGGTGTTCTGCCCAAACCGGCGGAACTGGATATCTATCTCGGCGACATGGGCCTCTACTATCGCCTGGCGAACCAGCCGGAACCGGTGGCCGTCGCTGCAGGTGAAGTCGCTGGTGAAGGCGAACCGGAAGCAGAGCCGGTCCAGTCTCCTGGAATCCCGCTCTATACGTTCTAGGAACTTGTGGGAGCGCCGGCGGTCGCTGTTTGCCGCCGGCGCTCTACTCGCTTTCCCCCAGACTCCTGTACCCGCTGTCGAAATAAATCAGAGGTTTCCCCTCCACATACCCGGCCTGCCGCACTTCGCCGATGAGCAAAGTGTGGTCTCCGGCCTCGAACGTGCGCACAACCGAGCATTCCAGATACGCCAGTGCCCCCTCAAGAATCGGCGTGCCTGAAACGCCCGCATGCCAGTTCACATCGATAAACCGATCCTCCGAAGGGCTGGAAAAACGGCGCGAGAGGTGCTCCTGATGTTCGGCCAGGATATTGATCGCAAACCAGGAACTGGAAATGAAATGCCCGAGGATGGCGTTGCGGAGATCGATACTGACCAATACCAGCGGGGGCTCCAGTGAAACAGACGAAAACGAATTCACCGTCATTCCATGGGGATGCCCGAGGTTGTCAAGCACCGTGACGACCGTGATGCCCGTGGTGAACTGGGCGCAGGTCCGGCGATAGAGCCATGTATCGACGGGGACAAACTCGTCCCGGCCCGCCTTGCTTGACATCGAGTTAACCCTAATTCTATCATTGGTTTGACAGAGGGAGGGCGCGTTTTTGATCAAGCTCGACATAATTAACGAAGTGGTCAACAAAACCGGCATCACGAAAACCAAGGCCGAAATGGCCGTCGAGACCGTGTTTGAAAAAATGAAACGCGCACTGGAGCAGGGAGATCGTATCGAACTTCGCGGATTCGGAGTCTTTACCGTCAAGCCTCGCAAGACCGGCATCGGGCGTAATCCCCGAACCGGCGCCGAGGTGTCGATACCGCCGGGTAAAGCAGTTCGCTTCAAGCCCGGCAAGGAACTCCAGACGCTACAGTAGAGTAATGCTCCGCAATCTGGGTTATTAGTGTAGGTCTTTAGTGTTCCCGGAAGACCTCATCGAAAGCGCCACGCGAGTGGCAAACGCCGAGCTGCCGCGCTTCGAACCGCCGGCGAGCCGTGTTTACCCGCAGCCCAAAAATGCCCAGCCCAAAAACCGGCTCTGGCTGCACTTGTTGCTGCTTGTAGCAACCATGTTCACCACTACGCTCGTGGGCGCGCACATGCAGTACAATTTCACCCACAACCTGCCGTTTTTCGATATCGAAGACTACGTTGGCATTTTCGCCCTGGGCCTGCGCAGCCCGGCGCTTTTCTTCGCCGGACTGCCCTTCTCGCTCACGCTGCTGACCATCCTTATGGCGCACGAACTCGGGCACTATCTCGCCTGCGTCTACTACGGCGTTGATGCCACGCTGCCGTTCTTCCTGCCCGCGCCAACCCCCTTCACGGGCACCCTGGGCGCGTTCATTCGCATCCGCTCGGCAGTCCCGAGCAAGCGCGTGCTTTTCGACATCGGAATCGCCGGTCCGCTGGCGGGCTTCGTGTTTCTGATTCCGGCGCTGGGAGTGGGCCTCGCGTTCTCGAAGGTGATTCCCGGCATCAACCATCAGGGCGCGATTCAACTCGGAACACCGGCGCTTCAGTGGATACTCCAGCGGACCATCTTCCCCGGTGTCGCGGGCGCCGACATCTATTTGCATCCCGTGGCCCGCGCCGCATGGGTGGGAATGTTCGCCACCGCGCTCAATCTGCTGCCGGTGGGGCAACTCGATGGCGGCCACATCGTCTACGCGTTGCTCGGGCGCTCCCACAAATGGATTACCCGGACTTTCCTGCTGGCTTTGCTGCCCATGGGGATAGTGTGGTACGGATGGTGGGGCTGGGCCGTGCTGCTGTTCTTCTTCGCGCGCAAGCACCCGCCGGTTTACGACTACTCCGAGATCGGGAACCCGCGCGTCAGGCTCGGCATACTGGCGCTTTTTGTGTTTCTCCTTTGCTTTTCCATAGCCCCCGTTATCGACTGATGCGGAATGCAGATTAGTGCCACCATCGTCACTCTCAACGAAGAACGTAACATTGCGAGGGCGATCGAAAGCCTGCGTTGCGCCGATGAAGTGCTGATCGTCGATAGCGGATCGACGGATCGGACGCGTGAAATCGCTCTCGGCCTTGGCGCCCGCGTCATCGAGGAACCCTGGCGCGGCTATGCGGCGCAAAAGAACTATGCGGCGTCCTGCGCCGCGCACGATTGGATTCTTTCGATCGACGCCGACGAGTCGCTTACCCCGGAACTGTCTGCCGAGATCGTGGCGCTGAAGACCGCTTCCACATATGCCGATGGCTATTCGTTTCCGCGCCTCGCGCAATACCTCGGGCGCTGGATTCGCCACGGCGGATGGTACCCGGATCGCAAACTCAGGCTCTACAACCGCACCAAAGCGGAATGGACCGGCGATTACGTGCACGAAAGCGTGCGCGTGAATAGCGTTAATGGATCAATCGGAGAACTCCACGGCGATCTGCTGCACTTCACCTGTCATTCGCTCTCCGAACATCTGCGAACGCTCGACCGGTATACTTCGCTCGCCGCGCGCGAGATCGTCGCAAAGAAGAAACCGGTGCCAATGCGCCGCCTCGCACTCGACCCGGCGTGGACCTGGATACGCACATACATCCTGCGGCGCGGATTTCTCGACGGCCCCCAGGGCCTCGCCATTGCGTGGATGGCGGCGCTTTACACGTTTCTCAAATACGCCAAAGCAGTTCACGGTTTCAGCGATGCGAATCCTCCATCTCGATAGCGGCCGGGAAATGCGTGGCGGCCAATGGCAGGCCCTGCGTCTTCATCGCGGCCTTATCGAGCGCGGCCATCAGTCTCTCCTGCTCGCGCGCGAAGGCTCACCTCTCCTCGAAGCGGCTCGCGAGGCCGGCCTCCCATGCGATGTGCTTCGTCCGCTCCGCCTCGGTTTGCTTTCGCGTGAATTCGATCTGGTTCACGCGCACGATTCCCGCAGTCACACGCTCGCGGCTATCTTTTCCCGAGTGCCCTTTGTTGTTTCGCGCCGGGTGGCGTTTCCGGTGCGCGATTCCGCGATCTCACGCTGGAAATACGGGCGCGCCGCGCTTTTTCTCGCCGTATCGCGTCATGTTGCCATCGGACTCAGAAACGCCGGCGTCGAAGAACGGCGCATCGAGGTGGTGTACGATGGCGTCGCGGTTCCGCCCCAAGCGGCATATGGAGACGCCGTACTGATCCCTTACACCATCGATTCGCAGAAGGGCATGGTGCTGGCGCAGGAAGCCGCGCAGATTGCAGGCGTCAAGGTCGAGATCACGAGAAATCTCGCGGCCGATTTGCCGCGCGCCCGAGCCCTTGTCTATCTCACGCGTTCGGAAGGCCTCGGTTCGGGCATCCTCCTCGCCATGGCTTACGGCGTGACGGTGATCGCAAGCGATGTGGGCGGCATTCCTGAATTAATACGCGACGGCGAGAATGGGATTCTGGTAAAAAACGATCCTGCCGCTGTCGCCAGTGCTTTTGCGCGAATCGATCCCGCGTTCGGTCGCGCGGCGCGAGCCACCGTGATCGAGCGCTTTACGGAGGAACATATGGTGACAGCCACCCTCACCGCGTACAAACGGGTGTTGTCATGATCGAATCTTCTCTGGCTGCATTGCTGGCCGCGCTCTTCGGCCTGCTCATCGGCAGCTTCCTCAACGTCTGTATCCATCGCTGGCCGCGCGACCTGTCCGTGGTTCGCCCGCGCTCGGCATGTCCGGAATGCGGGAAACCGATCGCCTGGTATGACAATATTCCGATCCTGAGTTACCTGCTGCTGCGTGGGCGATGCCGGCAATGTGGCGCCCGCATTTATTGGCGTTACCCGGTGGTTGAGTTGCTCACCGCCATCAGCTTCGCTTACTTCGTGCATGAGGGCGGTCTCACTCTGCAGGCATTGAAATACTGCATTTTAGCCGCGATCCTGGTCGCGCTCATATTCACCGATCTGGAAACGCTGATTCTGCCCGATGAGCTGACGATTGGTGGCCTTATTGTCGGCCTCGTTTTTGCGATTTTCGTTCCCGTGCCCGACAACACCTTTCACCTGATCGGAGGTCTTTTCGGTATTCACCCCGGCGCGCGTACGGCCATGTTGGCTGAAGCGCTCTTCGGCGCGATCGTTCCCGCGGGAAGTACCTGGCTCGGAGGCTGGATTTTCGAAAAACTGCGCCACAAAGAGGGACTGGGCTTCGGCGACGTCAAAATGCTCGCCATGATCGGGGCGTTCCTCGGCATCGGCGGCGCGCTGCTGACGATTATCCTGGGCTCCGTTGCAGGGTCGATCATTGGCCTCGCCTTTATCAAAATCACGGGCAAAGATACGGCGACATATCAGCTTCCGTTTGGGTCTTTCCTTGGCGCGGCGGCCTTTTTCGCGGCTATCGAAGGGCAGCGCGTCGTCGGATGGTATGGGCAGACGCTGCGCTAAAAAATAAACAGAAACGGCCCGCTGCCTTTGGCAACGGGCCGTCGTTCCTGCTGTTCCACCAATGCAGGTGGCACAGGCTTCAGCCTGTGGCTGTTTCGAGCCTTGCGATCAACTGTTGGATTAGGGCGCGGGCTCTCCGTCACCGCCGCCTGCGAATAATCTCTGACCGGACACCGTCTTGACCGTTCTGGCATTAGCCAGGTTGGTGCCGTCTTTGGCAAGATACGATTCCACGACAATCTGATCGCCTGGCTTCAATGAGTTTCTCGTCCAGCCATTCCGCATCAGCTTCGCGGGCGCGCCGATCTCGAATTCCCAGTTCGTGACCTTGCCTGAATCGTCTTTCACGTCGATATAGAACCGGGCGTGGGGGTTCGTCCACTCGATTTTGGTCACGGTCCCCGTAAACGTCTTTTGCTTTGTGGAGTCGTATTCAGCGGAAAACGAGTGATGTGCGAAGGCCGGAACGCCCGCCGCGACCACCAGTACGCTTGCCGCCATGACAACCAGCTTTGTCCTCACAGTTGCCTCCCAAAAATTGAAAAACTTCGCGATTATGATATCTGCGCCCCTCGTCGGAGTCAAGGGAGCCGGTCGGCTCGGATAAAAACAAAAAGGCCTGCTGTCGTGGGACAGCAGGCCTTTCGATCCGCGGATATCGATCGGGCGGAAGCATTCCGCCGCACCGGTTATTTGGTGGCTTCGTTCTCGGAACTGGAGCCGGCGAATAACCGCTTGCCCTCGATGGTCTTCACCGTTCTGGCATTGGCCAGGTTGGCGCCGTCCTTCGCGAGGAACCCTTCAACGACGATCTGATCGCCGGGTTTCAGCGAGTTTCTCGTCCAGCCATTCCGCATCAGAAGCGCTGGAGCGCCAATCTCGAATTCCCAATTCGTGACGTTGCCTGCATCGTCCTTCACGTCGATATAGAACCGGGCGTGGGGGTTCGTCCACTCAAGCTTGGTGACGGTCCCTGTAAATGTGCGTTGCTTCGTGGAGTCGTATTCGGCGGAAAACGAATGATGTGCGAAGGCCGGAACTCCCGCTGCCACCAGTACGCTTGCTACGATCAAAACCAGCTTTATCCTCATGCTACCTCCCAAAAATTAACTCTGTGGATACTAGAGACGCGCGGGGCGCCCTGACGCAATCAATCATACATACCGCCCCGTTCGGTGTCAAGGGAATGAAATACCCGATCCAGACATAGCCAGCATGGCAATGGCCATTGGCAGTCCCCTTGCCGGAAAATACGAGTCGTCACCTTTTTCCGGTGTGATATGATGTACGGCGACTGGTAGGATAACGACGATTTATGAACAGAATTGCGACGAATAGAAGGCCGGTACTGCACTGGCTCGGCGGTACGGCTTTGGTGGGAATCCTTCTGTGCGGGACTTCCATCGCCATGGCGCAAAAACCCCTTCCGCTTCCGAAAGCCACGCTGGTGCCGGTCGAGCCGTGGCGCTACACATCGCCGGACCTGAAAACCATTACACGGGACGCGGTCGAACTGATGTCGGCGGATCGGTATCTGAAGCCCGAATATCTTTCGCAGGAAGGCTATGTCGAAGAGGAATACCTGATCTCCGGAACGGCCAATGTGTACGACTGGGGCGGCGACGGGAAACTGATGATCAAATTCCCCAACGCGCCCTATGGATCGCGTATTCGTGTACGGCATCCGAAGGATCCCGCGAAGTTCAGCGGCACTGTGGTTGTGGAGCTTCCCAACGCGGCGCGGCGTTTCGATTGGGACATGATGTGGGGCTATTTGTCCGATGAAATCGTCAGGCGCGGCGACGGCTGGGTGGCGATCACGCCCCCTCCCGCGACGCCAGGCTTGAAGGTATTCGATCCCGTGCGCTACAAGGACGTCAATTTCGCCAATCCTGTTCCGGGTGCCTGCGAAACCGCCGGCGATCAGGAAGAAGGATTGCGCTGGGACATGTACACGCAGGTCGGCGAACTGATCAAGCATGGCGGCCCCGGTGAGCCCTTTGCTGGTTTCAAGGTACAGGCCATTTACCTGACCACCCAGGGCGGCGACGTAGTCACTTACATGAACGTGTTTCATCCGCAGGCAAAACTGGCCGACGGGAAGTTCGTTTACGACGGCTATCTTTCCAAGCAGCCGGGCGGAATCGGCCGTCTGAATCAGTGCGGCCAAGCCCCGCCGAAGGGCGATTCCCGTCATCAGATCAGGAATACGGGTGTTCCGGTGGTTGCGGTAGTGGCGCAGGGCGAGATGATTTCAACGCTCTCGGCCCAGCGGCCGGACAGCGACGATCCGAACGATAAGTTCCGTCTCTACGAAGTCGCCGGCGGCAGCCATCTCGACAAGTTTGCGTATGGTCCGTTTGCTTCGACGCGGGATGCGGCAAAGGCCGGAAATCTCCAGGGCACCCCCGAGTATCCGTTTGCGGCCCGCTGTACTCCGGAAATTCAACTCATTCAGTATCCGCTGATGCCGTTCATCTATCACGCCGCGCTGAACCATCTCGATAACTGGGTGCGTAAGGGCGTTTCTCCGCCGCACGCGGATCGCATTCAGTTGAAGGATGCCGATACTCCGAGAGCTTCTGTCGTGATGGACCAATACGGCAACGCTCTGGGCGGTATCAGAACTTTCTGGGTAGACGATCCCGTGGTGACGTTCACCCAAAGCAGCGCCGGCCCCGGTTTCTGCCCCGAGTTGGGTCATTCGGATCCGCTTAACTGGCAAAAGCTGGAAGCGATTCACGGGAGCTACAAGGCCTATGTAGCCAAGGCTTCCGCCTCTTTGGACAAATCGGTCAAAGAGGGCTGGATTACGCAGGCAGATGCAAACAAGATGAAAGCGGATTTGGCCGCAGGTAACCTCGAGTAGCGATTCGAAAGTCTATTTATTAACGTTTAAGGAGAAGTTCAAGATGCGAATTAAGTTCTGGAGTTCAATGCTGATCCCGGTGGCGGGCCTGGCGCTGCTGGCAGCGCTCCCCGCGGCCGCCGCCGAAGGTGACGCCGCCCCGGCAAAAGATACGAGGCCGATTCCGCACCTGCCCAACGGCAAGCCGGACCTCAGCGGTGTCTGGGACCATCCCCGCGTTGGCGATTTTACAAAGGGCGCCAGGGGATGTGTCGGCAATACGCCCGGCTGCAGCGCAACAGCCGACACAAAGGAATATCCCTTTACGCCGGCCGGCAAGGCGGCGTTCGAAGACCCGAAAAAGTTCGATTACGGCGTCCACTGCCTGCCTTGGGGTTATGTGCGCTCATGGGCAACGCCTTATCCTCTGGAGCTGATGCAGAAGGACGACCGGCTGGCTGTATTGTTCGAGCAGAATAAGTGGTTCCATATCGTTCCGACCGATGGCCGGAAGCTCGATCCCGACAAAGTCACGCCGACCTGGATGGGGACTTCGGTCGGCCACTGGGAGGGCGACACGCTGGTGGTCGAAACCATCGGCACCAACGGCAAAACCTGGATCGACACCGCCGAGCATCCGCATAGCGATGCGCTCACCGTGGTCGAGCGCTTTGACCGTATCGATTACAGCCACATCCGCCACCAGATCACGATCACGGACACGAAGTTTTTCACGAAACCGATGACCAACACGGCCATCATGTCGCTGATGAAGCCGGGTGACGAGCTATTGGAATATTCCTGCGACGAAAACAACAAAGAGGTAATGGAAGGTCACGTCCACGACGACTTCTTCCGTACCAAGTAATTTCGCCCGTAATTTGAATGCGGGCGGAGTTTAGCCGTTACCGCGCCGGTTGCCGGGGCCTTGACTCCCGGCATCGTTAAAAGATAGTATTAACTTCGCTGAAAGGCGAAAGAATCGATTGTCCATCGACAATGGACGGAATAGGGAGAGCACGAAATGAAAAGTAAATTAGTCCTGCTGGCTGCCGGTTCCTTGCTCGCAATAGCCGGGCCGGTACTGGCACACCATTCGTTTGCCGCGGAATATGACGGCACTCAGAAAGTAAGCCTGAAGGGTTCGATCGTGAAGGTTGAGTGGATGAACCCCCACATCTGGATCTATCTCGACGCCAAGGACGACTCCGGCGAAGGCGGCCCGCCGAACTCGTTGACCCGCTCGGGCTGGACCAAAGATGCGTTGAAGACCGGTGACGAAGTCACCATCGAAGGTTTCCGCGCCAAAGACGGCACGAACACCTGCAACTCGCGCACGGTGGTATTGCCGAACGGCCAGAAGGTATTCTCCGGTACCGCTGAAGACGGCGCTCCCGGGACGGCGCTCCCGGCGGCAAGAAGCAATAAATCGCCAGCTACAGAAGACCCACGAACTCTCTCCCGCTGGAACGAATGTTCCGGTGAGAGAGAGTTTTTTTTTTGCTCAGACTCCTGTACTGGCAAGGCCCTCGGGACTTTGCGGGCCAACGCCCATTGACGGATTCGCTCAAACCCACTAATCTCTAGTTTTGCCCGGGGAATTGAGCCAATGAACATTTCGGTCAAAGGTGAGTATGCCCTTCAGGCCATCTTCGACCTCGCATGCAACGCGAATGGCGAGCCGGTGAAAATCGCGGAGATAGCGCGCAGGCAAAAGATTCCACAGAAATTTCTGGAGTTGATTCTGGCCAGCCTGAAGCAGGGCGGTTTTGTCGAATCGCGGCGCGGCGCCGAGGGTGGATACCTGCTTTCCAAACGCCCTGAAGCGATCATGATCGGCGAGGTCCTGCGATTTGTGGAAGGCCGGCAGGAAGAGAGATCCCGCCTGCGCAGAAAGAACGACTCACCATTTTCCGACCTCTGGGAACGCGTGGACATCGCAATCGACAGCGTTCTGGAAGCGACCTCATTCGCGCAGCTGGTCCGTGACTGGAAAGATAAACACAGCCGTTTCGTACCGAATTGGGAGATCTGAATGTTTTTTGAAGACAACTCATACAGCATCGGCCGCACCCCTCTGGTCAGATTGAATCGTGTCATCGACGGCGCATCGGTAACGCTGCTCGGCAAGGTGGAAGGACGCAATCCCGCTTATTCGGTGAAATGCCGGATCGGGGCGTCGATGATCTGGGACGCGGAAAAACGTGGCGTTCTGAAGCCTGGAAAGGAACTGATCGAGCCTACCAGCGGAAATACGGGCATCGCGCTGGCTTTCGTAGCGGCGGCGCGAGGGTATCCGGTGACACTGACGATGCCGGAAACCATGTCGATCGAGCGGCGGAAGGTGCTGGCGGCGTTCGGCGCCAACGTGGTTCTGACCGAAGGCGCGCGTGGCATGGCGGGAGCGATCGCCAAAGCTCAGGAAACGGTACAGTCCGATCCGGATCGCTACGTTCTGTTGCAGCAGTTTGACAATCCCGCGAATCCGGAAATCCATTTCCAGACCACGGGCCCTGAAATCTGGAACGATACGGATGGGAAGGTGGACGTTCTGATTTCGGGAGTGGGCACGGGCGGAACGATTACCGGCGTTTCCCGCTACATCAAGAATGAGAAGGGCAAGAAAATCGTTTCAGTGGCGGTGGAACCGGTTGCGAGCCCGGTGATCAGCCAGACGCGGGCCGGTCAGCCGATCAAGCCGGGCCCGCATAAGATTCAGGGAATCGGGGCCGGTTTCGTGCCTCGGAATCTGGATCTCAGCATTGTGGATCGGGTCGAGCTGGTTACCAATGAGGAATCGATCGAGATGGCCCGGCGGCTCGCGCGCGAAGAAGGACTGCTCTCGGGGATCTCCTGCGGGGCAGCGGTTGCGGCGGCTGTCCGGATGGCGCGCGACGAGCAGTTTAAAGGGAAGACGATGGTTGTCATTCTGCCGGATTCGGGTGAACGATATCTGAGCAGTGTGTTGTTTGAAGGCATGTTCGAAAACTGATATTTTTTTTATGTGAGGCGTAACGCAGGCCGGAAGCGTGTCGTCTGAATATGCAAATCCCCGTTACGACAAGCGGGCGCACACACCCCTTTCACCCCAACGTGCGCCCGCGCCTCTCTGTCCCGATTGTTTTGATTCTGGCGGCGTTTCAGGCATCGGCTCAAGATGCTGCCGTTCCCGGCGTTCTTAACAATGCCGCCGGGCAACCAATGCGAGTTGGTTACGCCTGCGCGGAGGAGGATCTGCAATGGGCGGGAATGTCGTGCAGCGACGGCGAGCCCTGTGCCATCTATCTCGAACTGAACGCCGTCGTTTCGAATGGACGTAAAATCCTGGCGGCGGGGAACCTGCACAGCACTTCCGCGACACTCAGTTCCGTCCTTCTGCAGAGCGACGATTCCGGAGCTACGTGGAAGGAGCCGGTCACCCGCCTCAGGGGCAGCGTCATTGAACAGCTGCAGTTTTACGATCCGATGCACGCATGGGCAGCCGGGGAGACGCAATATCCGCTGCCGCGCGATCCTTTTGTTCTGCTGACGACGGACGGCGGGGGATTATGGCGCGAACGGGCGGTGGGTGAAGAGGGCAACGCGGGATCCGTGCAGCGATTCTGGTTCGATACGGTTGAGCATGGCGAGCTGATCGTCGACGCGGGGAAGGCTTCGTCGAGCGGCCGATACCTTTCGTATGAATCGGAGACGAGTGGAGAGAGTTGGCTACTCCGCGGCAGTGACGATCGATTGCCGGTGCTGCGGCGCGCGCCCGCGGCAGCCGACGATCCGGACTGGCGAATACGGACGGGGAC
Source organism: Bryobacteraceae bacterium (assembly GCA_049516355.1). Lineage (GTDB taxonomy): Bacteria > Acidobacteriota > Terriglobia > Bryobacterales > Bryobacteraceae > BOG-234. The sequence goes on from JBEKTF010000051.1 coordinate 32,606, forward strand.
GGATGGCAAAGCCTGGCAGATCGAGAAGCACGCGGGCAATGCGTGGGAGGCCATGGCGTCGTTCCTGATCGAGGTGGCCAGCTGCAAGGGCGATCCAGGGCCGCCCGGGGAGCTTCCCTCGGGGCTTCCCTCGGAGCGTCCTTCAGGTCAAACCGCCGCCGCGCCCAAACCATGAAGCGGTCGAAAACCAATTCGGTGGATCTCGAGATCTTCCGCAATCTGTTCGTGTCCATCGCGGACGAAATGGGCGCCGTGCTTCGCAAGACCGCGTTCAGCGCGAATATCAAGGAACGGCGCGATTACTCCTGTGCAGTGTATGGCAAGGCGGGTGAAACGATCGCGATGGGCGATCATATGCCGGTTCACCTGGGCGCAATGCCTTTATCGGTGCAGCATGCGCTGGCGGCGTTCCGGCTGGGTCCCGGAGATGTGGCAATCGTGAACGACCCGTTTCGCGGCGGGACCCATCTTCCTGACATCACCGCAGTATCGGGCGTTTTCCTGAACAAGAGCAAGACTGCCGATTTCTATGTGGCGAATCGCGCTCATCATGCGGACGTGGGCGGGATGAGTCCCGGTTCGATGCCGCTGGCGCGCGAGATTTATCAGGAGGGATTGCGGATACCGCCGGTGCTGCTGATGGAAGGCGGGAAAGTGCGGCGGGACGTGATGCAGATCATTCTGGCGAATGTGCGTACGCCGGAGGAGCGCGAGGGGGATCTGCTGGCGCAGGTGATGGCGAACCGGCGGGGCGAGGACAGGTTGCGCGAAATCGTGGAGCGGTACGGACTGCCGCGGGTGCGGAGGAGTGCGGCGGATCTTCTCGATTACAGCGAACGAGTGACGCGCGCGATGCTGCGCCGGATTCCGGATGGGGATTACCAGTTTGAAGATTTTCTCGATGACGATGGGATTACGGACGAGCCGGTGCGGATTGCGATGGCGGTGCGGATACGGGGCGATCGTGTCGACGTTGACTTCAACGGATCGAGTGCGCAGGTGGCGGGGTCGGTGAACGCGAATTATGCGATTGCGGTGTCGGCCGCGATGTATTGTTTTCGATGCCTGATCGAATCGGAAGTGCCTTACAATGCGGGACTACTACGTCCGATCCGGGTAATTGCGCCGGAGCGCAGTGTGGTGAATGCGGGGCTTCCGGCTGCGATGGCCGCGGGTAATGTGGAAACCTCGCAACGCATCACGGACGTGATTTTAGGCGCGCTCGCGAAGGCCGTGCCCGAGAGGATTCCCGCCGCGAGTTCCGGCACCATGAATAACCTGAGCTTCGGCGGATGGGATTCGCTGCGCAACAGACCGTTCGCTTATTACGAAACGATTGCCGGCGGGATGGGTGGTTCCGCGCGCGGCGCAGGGCGGTCGGCGATCCATACGCATATGACGAATAGCTGGAATACGCCGATTGAGGCGTTCGAGCATGAATATCCGGTGCGGGTGCGGGCCTACAGGATTCGCAGCGGGTCGGGCGGGGCAGGGAAGCATCCGGGCGGCGACGGGATTGTGCGCGAGTGGGAATTTCTGGAGAGTGCCGAGGTTACGATTCTTTCCGACCGGCGGAAGCGGGGCCCTTATGGATTGCAAGGCGGGGCGAACGGGGCTTGTGGCCGGAGCGGCGTTTTGACGGAAGGGGCGTACAGGGAATTGCCGTCGAAGACCCGGTTTACTATTCAACGCAACGAGAAGCTGCGGATTGAAACGCCTGGCGGCGGTGGTTGGGGTGGGGCGTCGTCTTAAACGCGCTTAAACGCGATCAGTGTAGATGGCCCGGAGTCCAGCGGAGTTTCCATTGCGGCTGCGCGCGCAGGATTCGATTCACATCTTCGAGCGAGCCATAGAAGCCGGCGAATGAATTTTCGAGGTGAGCCGGACGACGCCGGGTCTGCCGAAAATCGTGGCGGCGGAATTGACCCGTGCGTGCGATTACAGCGGTCCCCATGGGGCGATACTCGTGCGTACCCTGCGCCCATGCGAGATCGGTAGAGGCGTCGATCCACAGCGCGAATCCCACTGTGACCAGTACATCACGAGTCACAATAGAGCTATGCCTACCGAAAAGGAACTACTCGATCGAATCCGGATACTGGAGGAACAGAATAGCGCTCTGCAGGACAAGCTCGATATGATCTACGCTATTCTCGCGCCGGATTTCGAACCAGGCGACGAGGAAGGCGATGAAGTCGACGATGAAGCCCGGGAGCATCTGGTCCAGATCGAGAGACTCGGGCAACGGAAAAAACCCGATTAAGTCGTATTCGAATCCCCTGTCGAGCTGCGCTCGACCGTAAGGCTGAAGCCCGTACCCACCTGGCATGCTCCAGCTAGGCGATCGGGTGTTTGCGCCGCAGAAGCCATCCCCCGACGGCGAGGGCAACGACGATTACAGCCACTACGATTGCTCCGCGATTGAATCGGCGGGCCAGGTTCTCCCATTCCGCGCCAAGGTAATAGCCGACAGAGACGAAGCAGACCACCCAGACGAATCCACCGGGATAAGCGTAAGACGCGAAGGTGCGGAACTTTACCTTGCTCATGCCCGCGGCGAGCGCTGTGAAGTGTCGGACTCCGGCAATGAAATAGCCGAAGAACAGGGTCCATTTCCCGTAGCGCTGAAACCATATTTCCACCTGGGGAAGATGCCGGCCGACCCAGCGGTGCAGGGGCTCGAAACGTTCGAGCGCGTAGATCGCGCCGGTCCGGCCCAGCATATAGCTCAGCGTGATGCCGCAGAGACTGCCGGCGAATGCGACCGAAATCGTGGTGTTCAACTGGAGTTCCCCGCGATGGACTGCAATGCCGGAAAGCACGAGGATGGTTTCGTCGGGAATCCAGGGGCCGACGATGCCAAGCGTGAGCAGCCCGAATATGGCGAAGTATCCGTAGTGCGCCAGGAATGCGGCGATATGGGGAGCGAATTGGGCCATGCTTTCAACAGGCCGTCATCTGAGGAGTATCGGCTTCTTATTGTCTCGCGGCAAAACTCTTCCCACGCGACGGCCGGCGGGAAACAGGCGCTGCAACCCGGCGGCATCGGCTTCGGAAAGCGAAATCAGGAGGCCGCCGGAGGTTTGCGGATCGTAGAGGAGATCGAGCAGTGCAGCGTCGATATCTGTATCTGCATCGACTGAGCACGATGCGAACTCACGATTGTTTTTGAGGCCGGCCGGTACGGCTCCGGCGTGGACGGCATCCAATGCACCGGGCAGCAGCGGGATCGCCGCAGTGTCGATTTCCAGTGTGACACCGCTTGCGAGGGCCATCTCGCGCGCATGGCCGAGGAATCCGAAGCCGGTGACGTCCGTGCATCCGTGCACGTCGAAATGCAGCATCGCTTCACACGCCGCGCGATTCAGCGTGAGCATCGACGCGATGGCCGCATCCACCGAGGACTGTGAAGCGACACCCCGCTTCAGGGCCGTTCCGATGACGCCGGTGCCGATCGCCTTGGTGAAAACGAGCACGTCGCCGGGGCGTGCGCCGCTGTTTGGCTTCACACGGTCGGGATGGATTGTGCCGGTTACGGCGTAGCCGAATTTGATTTCGGAATCCGCTACGCTGTGTCCGCCGAGCACCGCGCAGTTGGCTTCGCGCATTTTTTCGAGCCCGCCGAGCAGGATCGCTTCGAGCACTTCGGTGTCGCCGTTGGCGGGGAAAGCGACGATGGAAAGCGATGATATGGGGGTTCCTCCCATGGCGTAAACGTCGCTGAGAGAGTTGGCGGCGGCGATGGCGCCGAAGGTAAAGGGGTCGTCGACGATTGGAGTGAAGAAGTCGACAGTCTGAACGAGGGCGAGGTCGGGAGTCAATCGATACACTCCGGCGTCGTCGGCTGTGTCGAAGCCGACAAGGACGTTCGGATTGGCGATTCGCGGCATCGCGCTGAGCACTTTGTCCAACAACTTTGGACTCAGTTTGGACGCTCAACCGGCTGCTTTCACGTGGGCGGTGAGCTTACGTGAAAACTCTTTCTCCTCTGTCACTTTCCGGATCTCCCGCGCAAGACGGGTCGCGTTCCGCGCCCTTTGCGCTTTCGTCTACAATCATAGAGCCATGGAGATGGTTGAACCGAGGATGGTTGAGCCGAGTAGTGTCAAGGGCGTGGAGTTGATTGGGCCAGGCGCTGTGGAGTTCGGCGAGGCTTTGGAATCAATTCTGGGCCGGACGCCGGACGATGTGCTCAAGCCGGCGCTGCCTTACTCGGTGATTGCCCGGAATAAAGATGCGCGCGCGATTGCGCTGCTGGGAATCCGGTTCGACATGGTGGGGCGGCAGGCGAAGCCTTACTCGGTAATTCATTATGCGGATATGCTCAGGCATCCGGAGAAGGCGGATCTGAAGCCTGGGGCGATGCGGTTCGTGTGTGCCGAGCCTCTCTACACGGATCTGGTGCTGCGGCGCGAGCGTGAGGTCGATCAGCGGGGCCGGATGAATCTGGAGAATCTGCGCACCGTGCTGCGGATCAATGCGTCGCTCGATTGCGTTGGATTCGACGATGGGCAGTTTGCCGGGCCGGATTCTCTGGGTGCGTTCGACCGGTTTGAGCGCGAGAGAGATGCCGAAATTGCGCTGATTGCTGAGATCGGCAAGCCGGAAGATGCGATCGAGACGCTGCAGCGGGCGATGGAAATTCCCGTGGAGCAGGCACGCGACCGGGCGCTTATAGCGCGGCGAGTGCTGGCGCGGCGACTGCACGAAAGCTACGAGGCCGGGGGATTGGATGAGATGATCGCGCGGGCGCGGAGTCATCGTGTTCGCATTAAGCTCTGGCGTTAGCGTCGCGATTAAAAAGAACCGGCGGCGCAAGGCGACCGCCGGCGTTCCCCTGTCCTCGACGCTTCACGGTGTTTTATGGCGCTGATGGAATACGCGTAAAGCGCGGTTGTTTGCGAGGGGGCCGCCGGGAGCGCCTGTTTTGCGATAAACTGCGAACTTCGACTGAGGATATCTATGAGCACACCAAGCATCACCCGCCCCGTTGCGGCGCCACCCGCTCCGGCGGCCGCCAGTTCGCCGAAAATCAAGTGGATACCGTTATTCATATCAATCGCGGTGGGGTTGGCGATCTTTTTCGCGCCGACGCCACAAGGCCTCACGCGGATCGCGCAAGTGGTGCTCGCCATCACGGCGTTCACCGCTGTTGTCTGGGCAACCCAGGTTATCAACAGCGGGCTCGCTTCCATATTGATGATGGGTTTGCTGATGTTGGCAGGAGTCAAAGTGCCGCTTGTGCTCAGCGGATACGGCGGGGGCGCGTTCTGGGTCCTGCTTACGGTGCTCTTCTATGGTTTCGCGATGAAGAAGACAGGGCTTGCGGAGCGGATCTCGTATTACATTTTGTCTCTGTTCCCCAGCACCTACGGGGGAATACTGACCGCCTTTTTTGTCATCGGGTTCATCCTGGCGCTGGGAATTCCGTCGATGACCGTGCGCACGGCGATCATGGTGCCGATTGCGTGGGCGCTGGTGCAGTCGACGGGTCTCGAGAAAAGAAGCAAGGGTTCCGCGCTCATCATCCTCACGACGTTTGAGATGGCAGTGGTGCCCGGGGTTGCCTTTCTCTATGGTTCGCTCTCGGGGCCGGTCGTCGCCGCTTCTTTCGAAGCCAAACATCTGCCGCTCACGTGGCTCGGTTATGCGCAGTTTATTACGCTACCCACGCTGGTGCTCTGCCTTCTGATCCTGATTTTCAACCCGATTGTGCTGCGGCCCGAAGCGCCGCTCAACGCGAAACCGGGTTTCGCACGCGACCGGCTGCGGGCGCTCGGATCGTTCAAACGCCCGGAACTCATCACGGCTGTCATCGTGGCTCTTTCCATCGTTTTCTGGGCGACGGATTCCTGGCACCACAAGCCCAGTTTTCTGATCGGGATGTTTGCCGTGGCTGTCTTCGGGTTAAGTGGAATTCTGAAGGACAACGAGATTGCAACCGGCGTATCCTGGCCGCTGCTTCTGTTTATCGGCGGCATTTTCGGTCTGGCCAACGTGATTCAGGAATACAAGGTTACGGACTGGATTGCCGGGTATTTCGTGCCGGTCGTTAATCACCTCACGTTCAGCGTCATCGCGCTCCTGATCGTTATGGCAGTGGCGATGTACATTCTTCGTTTCCTCGATCCCTCGAGTTTCATTGCGATTTCGGTGCTGTTCCTGTCGGTTGTGGATGTGACGAGCGCGGCAGGCATAAAGCCGATTGTCCTGATGACCCCCATCATCATCGCCTCGGTACCGTTCTGGATGCTTTACCAGAATTTCTGGTTGGCCATGGGCGACGGCTTGACGGGAGGAGAAGCTTTCACAACGAGCCAGCAGATGCGCCTTGCCAACACGTACGCGGTTGCGGTGCTGGTCGCTTTGGCCGTGGGCGTGGGCTACTGGAAGCTCGTCGGGATTCTTTAATATCCATCGCCGACGTGGCGCACGCTCTCAGCGTGCCGTGTCGAGACTTTCTCGACACCCGGTTCTGCGGAATGGTACGGGCGTCGGCACGAGTGCCGACGCGGCACGCAAAGGGTGCGTGCGCCACGCACTTCAGGCGACTTGGAGGGATTACCTGGAGAGGTCCGATAGCTTCGCCGAGTTTTCCATGTTACCGAAATCGCGCGGGTGCTGCCTGTTGCGCGTGAGCCTGGGAACATCGGCGGTGACGAAATCGATCAGCTCTCCCGCGGTTACGAAGCCGTCGCGATCCTGATCGGCGGCTCCTTCAAGCCCTTTCAGCACGGACCAGGTGAACGCGCCGTGGCCTCCGCCGAACTCAGGCCCTTCGAGTGAAAGCTCGGTGGGCCGCGCGGCCATAAGTCCCAGGAGTTCTCCGGGGGCTTCGCCGAGTTTCTCGACGACACTACCGAGCGATGCAGTTTTTTGACCGGCTATCGTCGCGGCCCGGCAGACGTCGGCCAGAAAAATCACGTGACCCACTTTGGAGAGTTCCTGTTCCACGAGCGAGTGCAGTTCCGCCATGGGGAGCGCGGTCGTGGCGAGGTTTTCCGGATCGCTGTCGTAAGTCAGGATATACGCGCCGCTATTGTCGACAGTGCCGTGACCGGCGATCAGGATGAAGACAGTGTCATTTTTATCCGGGCCCGTCTTAAGGAAGGATTGAAACGCATTGCGGACTGCGGCCGTGGTCGCCTGCTCATTCGTCAGGAGGAGCATTCGGGCCGGCGGAACGCTTCCACCGCGAGGGCTTGCAAGGTGCTCACTGAATGCTTTCGCGTCCGCGTCCGGATACTGCAGCCAGAGATCCTGAGGTAGCCTCTGATATTTGGAAACGCCGACCACCAGCGCGTATGTTTTCGCGTCGGGCGGAACTTCCGCGGCAGCACCTTCGACAGCAGCCAGGGAAAACGCGGCAATGGCAATCAGAAGCAGTTTCATTCTTTAGTGAGTCATGGAATAGATGAGGTAGTTGATCCCGTAGCGATATGCCAGCGAGGTCATGTGCTCCGGGTACTGCGGAGCGTCGGCGTATTCCCAGGCGTCTCCGATGTCGGTGTTGTAGTTGACGGCCACGATGAGACGGTTTTTGTCGTCATACATCGCCCGCCATGCGGGCCTGGTCCCGGGAGGCTGTTGCACCACGACCGTTCCGTTCGGTCCTCTTCGCAGGTGACGGGTCCCGGGGATGAAAGAGCGGTCCTTTTCCTCGATATCGTAAAGAACGTGCATCACCGGTTCCGAAGCTGAAATGTCCGAGATCGGCTTGTTGGGCAGGACGCGCTGCATGGTTTCCTTGAAGATTTCCCATTCCTCGGGATTCGGCCCCCAGAAATCGTCCGTCATGAGGAAACCGCCGCGTAAGAGGTATTCCCGCAAGCGCGCGATTTCAGCGTTGTTCAATCCCCACCAGCCCGTTTGCGTCGCGTAGATCCAGGGATTGTCGAAAATGCGGTCATCCGTCAGAGCCATGTGAAGAGGCTCTCCCGTTTCCACTCTGGTCAGCCGTTGGACGCCTGTTGAGAAGTGCTCGTCGGCATCGGGCCAGTCCACGAGCCACCAACCGTCTCCACGGCCGGTGCGGGACGAGAATCCAAAGCCACGATGGAATTCAGGCAGATCGGTGTATTCCACGCGGATGAAATGGAATTCGCCTTTCGCGGGAAAGACCGACGCGGGACCCTCGTCGTGACCTTGAAAGTTCAAATAACCAAACCGCTGAGCCAACGCAGTCCCTGCGAGCAATAGCGACACCGTCAGGATCAGGCCGACGCGCATGGAACCGCCTTTCGCAATCAGGATTCTCTCCTCACCAGTTTATCCAGCCGCGCAGTGCGGATGAATATTGGTGGGCCCTGTAGGATTTGAAACCGTCATCGTTGACGTCAACGGGCGGAACCGCGGCCAGCCGACCGGCGCAAAGTGGGCGAGCGCCGCGGCGGCCTTCTGGCTGTGCGGTTTCCCCTTCGCCAAAATGGCCATAGTGGTTCGTTCGCTCCCTTCGCGATAGAATTCCTACCGTGGGTTCACTTCGTTGAAGAGTTGTCCTCCGCCTTGGGTTCACTTTGCTCGGTCGAGTTGCTCGTGCCGCCCCGCAAGATTCCCGCCAAACACCCATAAAACGTACCGAAAGACTTTCCTTGGGTTCAGTTCGTTTGGAAATTTTACTCTTCACGACGAACCCGGGAGCGGAACACGTGCCGCCCCCGGAGAAACCGAAATGGCCCGCCTCCGGCTGTCGATTGATATTCAATTGTCAAGGAACCATGCACGGCGCTATTGTAGCGGCATCGAGGCGCGGTTCCCCGCCTGTTTGGCTGTAAGGGCTGTGCTTTCATCGGGAAAATTTTTTCTGGTGTTGTGACTCTACCCCCGGTTCTCGTCGGTGAACCGATCCGACCCCCGCCTGTCATAGATATAGATAAAAGCCCGGCTGTGAAACCTGCAGGCGCTTGATCTCACGAAGACGATAGAACCTGTTGGTCCCGTCCGGCTCGATATGCCGAAAAAATGTTGCTCAGCGCGGCGTATATTAGTTGGAGTTGCTGATAATACCGCTGATGTTTGCTTCGTATTCCGGGTTCGAGCCCCGCGCTGAACGGGAGTCTAGCGGCCGGATCAGATGACAGACCTGACGCCTTACCACGCCAAGTATTTCGCCTGGGAGCTCACCAGACGTTGCCCCTCTGACAGTGTCGAGAAACTCGCAGGGGCGATTGCTAGCGCTCAGGTTGACCTGAACCCGCACCAGGTGGACGCGGCGCTGTTCGCGTTCCGCTCGCCGCTGGCCAAAGGCGCGATTCTTGCCGACGAAGTCGGTCTCGGCAAGACAATTGAAGCCGGACTCGTGATTTCGCAGAAGTGGGCCGAGCGTAAGGGGCGAATCCTGGTCATCACTCCCTCGAATCTCCGTAAACAGTGGTACCAGGAATTAACCGGCAAATTCTTCCTTCCTTGCAGGATTTTGGAGGCAAAGTCCTATAATGCCGCGATCAAGGCCGGGGATTTTCGTCCATTTGAGGCGAGTGAGATTGTTATCTGCTCCTATCAATTCGCGCGGGGCAAGGCTGCCGACGTGGCGAACACCCCGTGGGATATCGTCGTAATCGACGAAGCCCACCGGCTTCGGAATGTCTATAAGCCCAGCAACGTCATCGCCAACACGCTGAAACTGGCTCTCGGCAGAGTGCCGAAGCTGCTTCTCACCGCCACGCCGCTGCAAAATTCCCTGCTGGAGCTTTACGGTCTGGTCAGTTTCATCGACGAGCACACCTTCGGGGACCTGAAAAGCTTCCGTGAACAGTTTGCCAGCCTCAGCCAGCAGCAGGTCTTCGACACCCTCAAGGCGCGGCTCAGACCGGTTTGCCATCGAACGCTGCGGCGGCAGGTTACCAGTTACATTCCCTATACGAAGCGTCTGCCGCTGGTGGAGAACTTCACTCCCGAAGAAGGGGAGGACCGCCTTTACCGTCTCGTCTCCGAATACCTGCAGCGCGAAAATCTGCAGGCGCTTCCGGCAAGCCAGCGGTCGCTTATGACGCTGGTGCTGCGGAAGCTTCTGGCTTCGTCCACGTTCGCCATTGCCGGGGCGCTCACCTCAATGTCCAAGCGGTTGAAACTCAAGCTCAAGAAGTCCGTGCCCGCCGCTTCTCTCGAAGAGGATCTGGGCGAGGACTACGAGACCCTGGACGAAACGGCGGAGGAATGGACCGAAGATCCGGCGACCGAGCCCCTTTCAGACGCGGACCGCAAGGCTCTGGAGCGGGAAATCGCCGATCTCGACGAGTTCGCGCGCATTGCAGGCTCCATCGATCACAATGCCAAAGGCAAAGCACTGCTCAAGGCACTCGTGATCGCCTTTGCCAAAGCTCGCGAGATCGGAGCGGAACAGAAGGCGATCATCTTCACCGAATCCCGGCGCACTCAGGATTATCTACTGCGAGTGCTGGCCGATAGCGAGTTTGCCGAGGGCATCGTTCTGTTTAACGGCTCGAACACCGACGAACGGTCCAAAGCCATTTACGCTCACTGGCTGGAGCGCTACAAGGATACGGACCGCGTGAGCGGCTCGCGAACGGCGGACATGCGGTCCGCTCTGGTGGACTACTTTAGCGACGAAGGGCGCATCATGATCGCCACCGAAGCGGGCGCGGAGGGCATCAACCTGCAGTTCTGCTCGCTGGTCGTGAATTACGATCTACCCTGGAACCCGCAACGGATCGAGCAGCGTATCGGCCGCTGCCACCGCTACGGGCAGAAGCATGACGTCGTTGTCGTCAATTTTCTTAACCGGAAGAACGCGGCGGATGAGCGCGTCTTCCAGCTCCTTTCGGAGAAGTTCCAGCTCTTTGACGGTATCTTCGGAGCGAGCGATGAAGTGCTGGGCGCGATCGAATCCGGCGTGGACTTCGAGAAGCGGATTGCCGATATCTACCAGAAGAGCCGCAAGCCGGAAGACATCCAGACGGCGTTCGATCAGCTTCAACTGGAGCTCTCGCTGGAGATCAACGAGGCGATGACTGCCACGCGGCGGAAACTACTGGAAAATTTCGATGATGAAGTGCGCGAGAAGCTCATCGTGCGCGATCAGGCGTCGATGGCATGTCTCACTCACTTCGATCACTTGCTGATTGAACTCGCGCGGCATGAACTGGCGGGATACGCGGAATTCCTCGACGATTCGTCTTTCCGGCTGAGGGCGAATCCTTTCGGCGGCACATTCCCGCTGGGCTTGTACGAACTACCGCGACGCAGCGGCGACGCGCATCTGTTCCGCCTCAATCATCCGTTGGCTGAGGCGATGCTGGAGCGGGCGAAGAGCCGGGATTTGCCCACAGCCGGCATCTGCTTCGACTACACCGGGTATGCGGGAAGGGTCACAATCCTGCAGCCGTTTGTGGGCCAGTCCGGCTGGCTGACGCTTTCGCTTCTGACAGTGGAAGCGCTCGACCAGGCGGAAGACTACCTGATTTTTTCCGCCATTGCCGACTCGGGAACTGCGCTGGAAGAGGAAGCAGCAGCCAGGCTCCTTCGTCTGCCCGGCAGGGTATCGGATAACCTTGCAAAGTTGCCTGGCTCGGGTGCTGGAGCGGGTACGGCGCCGAGTGGTCCGCTGGAAGCGCACGCCGGGCAACGGACCTCTGCGATTCAGAAGGTCGTCTCCGAGCGGAACACCCGCTATTTCGCAGCTGAGGCGGAAAAGCTGGATGGCTGGGCCGACGATTTGAAGCTTGGTTTGGAGCGTGAGATCAAAGAACTCGACCGCCAGATTAAAGAGGTCCGGCGCGCAGCAGCGGGCGCTTTGACGCTGGAACAAAAGCTCGGGGGGCAGAAACAGATCAAGGCGCTCGAATTGCAGCGGAACGAAAAGCGACGTTCGCTTTTCGATGCGCAGGATGCGGTGGACAAGCAGCGCGAAGATCTGATTTCCCAGATTGAGGCGAAGCTGTCGCAGAAGAGTTCGCTTCTTCCCTTATTCACAATTCGCTGGGCGGTGGAGTGATGCCGGAAACGCGTATCGAGATCCTTCACTTCGCCGGTCGGCTGCGTGCCAACTTCACGGGCAAGCTGCCGGAAGAACGGCATTTCCCGTCCGCATTCAGTGCCGCAGGCGACTGTGCGCTCCTGCGGAGCGCAGTTCTTGTCAGTATTGCCGCGAGATCAGCGTCGGGACGAACGCCACAGAGCGCAGGAAACGGATAATTCATGTCGAGGAAACAAAAGCTGGAGCTTACTTGGATCGGCAAGGAACACCGGCCTAAATTGGAGCCCCGCATCCTCCTCGAAGATTCCAAAAATTCTTACCACGCCAGTCATCGTGTGACAGCGAGTGACATTTTTGACAATCGACTCATCTTTGGGGACAATCTTCTGGCGCTGAAAGCGCTTGAGAACGAATTTGCCGGAAAGATAAAGTGCATCTACATCGATCCGCCATTCAACACCCAACAAGCGTTCGAGCACTATGATGACACCACGGAGCACTCTGATTGGCTAAGACTCATGCGGGACAGAATCGAATCGCTCAAGCGCTTGCTCTCCAAGGATGGAACACTCTTCGTTCATATTGATGACAACGAATTGGGATATCTGATTGTGCTCTTGGATGAGATATTCGGCCGCGAAAACAGACTGTATGTCGTCACATTTAAGCAGGGCTCCGCGACAGGGCACAAATCTATCAATCCGGGGTGCGTCAGTACGACGAATTTCCTTCTGATCTATGCGCGAGAAAAAGCTCAATGGATTCCGAATCGGGTCTACACGTCTCGCGAGCGCGACGACAGGTACGGTCAGTTTATCGAGAACGTTGACGAATCATGTGGATGCTGGCGCATCGTAACGCTCGCGAAAGCCTTCGCTGCATCTCGTCAAATCGCCGAAAAAGACGCGCGTGCTTTGGCCAAGCTCGACCCGGCGGCCCTAGATGAGTTCGTCTTACAATGCGAAAAGCGTTATTCGCTATGCTCGACCCAGTTACGATGACGTAAGCGCTGAGGCACGCGCTCTGATTGACCAATCCAGGAAATATAAGGACTCGATCCTGCGGCTTCGACGTGACGACCACTCGGATATCTACCTGAAGGGAGGAGAGAGAATCCTGTTCTATGCCGATAAATTGAAGGTTGTGGATGGAAGGCTTGTCGCTGGCGAGCCGCTGACAACACTCTGGGACGATATACTCTCAAATAACCTACATGCGGAGGGCGGAGTCGAGTTTCCGAAAGGGAAAAAACCCGAGGCATTGCTTAAGCGTGCGTTAGAACTATGTAGCGCTCCTGGGGATTGGGTTCTGGACTCATTTGCTGGTTCCGGCACCACTGGCGCAGTTGCTCATAAAATGAGACGACGCTGGATCATGGTGGAACTCGGGGAACACTGTCACACGCATGTCATTCCGCGTCTGAAGCGGGTAATCGATGGCGAGGACCCCAGTGGCATCACCAAGATAGTTAAATGGAAGGGCGGCGGTGGCTTTCGTTACTTCCGACTCGCGCCCTCTCTACTCACACAGGACAAATGGGGCAGGTGGGTCATCAGCAAGGAATACAACGGACCCATGCTCTCGGAGGCGCTCTGCAAACTGGAAGGGTTCACCTACAAACCGAGCGATACAGTGTACTGGCAGCAGGGCTTCTCCACCGAGCGAGACTACCTCTACGTCACCACCGCGCATCTCAACCATGACCAGCTTCAGCAGTTGAGCGATGAGGTGGGACCTCAGCGCACTTTGCTCGTGCTCTGCACGGCGTTTCGCGGCAAGCCCGATCAGTATCCGAACCTTACGGTCAGAAAAATTCCGAAGCAGGTTCTCTCGCGTTGCGAATGGGGACATGACGACTACAGTCTCCGTGTGGAGAATCTTCCTAAAGCGCCGCCAAAGAAAGGGCAGCAGGGGTTGTTTGACGAGGGGTCATTCGGAGAGGAAGCGGAGCGATGAGCGGTAAGCGCCTTGCAGGCGAGAAGCAGCCAGCTGCGAAGCTCTCCGGTGCTCTATATGGGCGCGTCTGGCAGATTCTGGAGTCGGCGCGAACGAGTGCGGCGCGTTCGGTGAACACCGCGCAGGTAGCGGCGAACTGGATGGTGGGGCGCGAAATTGTGGAGGAGGAGCAGCAGGGACAGGAGCGCGCAGGCTATGCGGAACGTCTTGTAGCGTTGCTTTCCGAGCGGCTCAGCGCCGATTACGGGGCGGGCTACTCAGCACAGAATCTGGCTTATATGAGGCAGTTTTATCTGACCTATCCTGATTTGCCGCAGGCAGGTTTACTGAAGGCAGGTTTACTGAAGGCAGGTTTACTGAAGGAAGGGTTGCTTCAGGAATCTGAGATTTTCCACGCAGTGCGTGGAAAATCTTCCAAACCCCCACAAAAACGCCTGAAAACCATGCATTCAGGGGCGCCGGAGATACCACCGGAGAGGGCGGAAGATCAGGTGCTGAAGATTTTCCACGCAGTGCGTGGAAAATTGGAAGGATGGCAGCCAGGGCA
>JBEKTF010000052.1:0-29546 GCA_049516355.1 Bryobacteraceae bacterium
ACGATCAATCTCAAAACGTGAGCGTTGCCCGGGGTTGGGGGCTGAATGCACGAAAGCAGCAGCCGCCGCAGGCGGTAGGGGAAAACTGTCTCTTGACATTCCCTCTTATAGGACTTCCGGAATGCGCGTCGTTCGTTCCCTATCCGGCTAACCTGCCGAAATCCTTGAAGGGTTTGGTGCGGGAAGCGATGGCGCGGCTGCGGCGAACGCGTCCGGTTTATTTACGCAATGACCGGGCGCTTCTTACCAAAGCCAGTGGCCTGTTCGAACGCGTGCGCCATTTGCAGGACGCTGAAATCTTCTTTGTTGCGGCCGACGATCTGCAGGCCAACAGGAAGTCCTTCAGGCGTGAAGCCGGCCGGTACCGAAGCCGCCGGATTGCCGGTTATGGAAATGTACCAGCAGGACTTCATCCAGTCGATGTAGTTATCAAACTTCACACCCGCGATCTCCGTCGGGTACGGTGTGTTGACGTCGAATGGCGGCAACTGGGTTGTGGGTAAAACAAAGTATTCGTACTTTTCGAGGAACGCCTGAAAGCGCCGCCAGAGCTGGCCGTGGGCGGTCTCGGCGCGCGCTAGATCCAAGCCTGTCAGTCGCAGCCCCTCCTCAATCTCACCCTTAAGCGTGTCCTTGAAGGCGTCCGGATGCTCACGTAGCGGCCCACCATAAGTATTCGCACTATTCCAGGCCCGCAGCGTGCGAAAGGCGATCTCCGCAGGAGCGAAGTCCGGCTCTGCCTGTTCGACGACACACCCCAACGATTCAAATGTCTTACGATGCCCATCCACCAGAGTGCGCACGGGCGCGTCGAAGGGCACCCCGCCCAGGTCCCTGAACCAAGCCACGCGCACACCTTTGAAGCTGCGATTGAGCGGACGCGAGAAGCGTTCTCCCGGTTCATTGATCGAGAGCGGTGCACGGGAATCGGGCCCGGAGATTGTACTCAGCACGAAGGCGAGATCGGCCACCGAACGCCCCAGGCATCCCGAGGTACTCAGCGTAAACCATGCGAGCGCCGCTTTTGGGTTCGGTACGCGGCCGATCGAAGGCCGGAACCCAACCACATTGCAGAATGCGGCGGGATTGCGCAGCGAACCGCCGGTATCGGAGCCACTGGCAACGGGCACTAGTCCACAGGCCAACGAGACGGCGGCACCACCGGAGGATCCGCCGCACGTCTTCGTCAGGTCGTACGGATTGTGCGTCGCACCGAAGACCTTGTTGAACGTCTGCGATCCCGCGCCGAATTCCGGCGTGTTGGTCTTACCGATGGTGATGGCGCCCGCGCGCCGCATCCGTTCGACAACAATATCGTCTTCGGTGGGGATGTTGTCTTTATAGAGTGGCGATCCAAAGGTAGTGCGGATGCCACGGGTTTCCAGCAAGTCCTTGTGTGCGACTGGCAGACCATGCAGCGGCCCCAGGGTCTCTTTGCGCGCCTGCATCTCATCGGCCTTCGCTGCAGCATCCGCGGCGAGTTCCGGTACCAAAGTCACGATAGCATTAACCTTCGGATTTACACGCTCGATCTGTTTCAGATGTGCGGCCAGTGCTTCCCGCGCCGATAGCTTCTTTGTTCGGATCAGCCGGGCCATCTCAACCGTACTCATAAAGCAAATGGATGGAGCAGCGGCCTGACCCTCTAAAGTGCCCTGGAGAAGCGGTGCGGCAGCCATTCCCAGGAGCACTTCGCGGCGCGTTGGACGGTTGTCACTCATGGGTGTGAGTCTATCAAGCGACGGGGTTCGCTAACCGGCCTTTCGGTCGGCAACCGAAGTGATCTCACACAGCTCCGCGCAGCGCAAGCAGTGCTTGAGGTGATTTTGGACGGTCGACCTTCCGTCCAAAATCCGATCATGGACGGAATGCGCGTATTACATTCCCTAACCGTCCCAAGCGTCAAAATTCACTTCACGAACGCCGGAAATCAGGGTTCCAGCACCTACTTCGTGAGTCCCTCTTTAAGGAACGCAACCAGCGGCGGCAACGAGCGCTCCGGAGCCTCGATAAACGGCACGTGTCCGAGGCCCGGCAGCAGTTGCAGGTGCGCCTTGCCGTTGGGGATGGTGGCTGCGATGCGCTTCATTCCTTCCTGAAAGGCCGCAGGTGTGCCTGCCAGCATGTCTTCGGCGCCGCCGTAGACCAGGGTCGGTGACTGGATGTGCGCCCAGTCATACACGACAGGGTCAAGATTGATCAGGCTGTTGATGAGCGTCTGTACCCGTGCCAGGCGGGGCCAGTCGGCGCTTAGCGTCCACGCATAGCGAATGCGGACGTAGGACTCAAATTGGGAGTTCCAGGCTGAAGGCTTGTGCGCGACGTAGCGCATCAGGCTGGCACGGATCGTCTGATATGTGGAGGCGAGGTTACGCTTATATGCTTCATCGGGGTCGCCAGCCGGGTTGCTGAAGCGGGTGTCCGTGAGCCCGATGGGATTGAACAAAACGAGCCGTTCGGTGACGCCGGGATATTGAGTAGCGAATCGCGCGGCGAGCATACCGCCCATCGAGTGGCCCACAATCATCGCCTGATTGATGTTAAGGCTTTGCAGGATAGCGCGCGTGTTCCGCGCCATGTCGGCGAGGTAGTAGGGGATGATGGGTTTGGAGGAGCGTCCGTAGCCGATCTGGTCGGGGACGATGACTCGGAAGCCTTCCTCGCGCAGGGCGTCGATTACGACGCCGAAGTAGAAACCAGCGAAGTTGTTGCCGTGGAGCAGCACGACCGTATGACCGTTAGGCTGGCCCTTGGGTGCCACGTCCATATACGCCATTCGGACATCCTGGCCGTAGAGCGTCAGGGGCAGGTAAGAGCTCGGATAGGGGTAAGGACATTCCTCGCAGGTGATGCTTCCGGGCTTCACATCGGCCGGCGTCGCCACTTCCTGGCTGCGACTTTGCGCGGAGCCGACGGGCGACAACAAGATCATGAGGGAGAAGAACACGATTAGATTCTTCATGACTACCAAGGGTAGCGCAGTTGAGGAGGGGTAATAGTCGCGATGGTGAGTTCGGGGAAGGGGGAACCGGATTCGCGGAAAACATTCAGTCTGAATTTCCGCTTTGGTAGTCTGGCCCGGCAACTCAATGCTTAATCCGCCGTCGGCGCGGATTGTGGGCGAGCAGCGCGTCGCACAGGCGTTTTCCGCCCGCTCCGTGGGTCAGACAGCGACTGCGTGATACTAAACCGGATCGGCGTTATTTCCCGACGCGTTCCCAGATGAACGTGCTCTCAGCGATGGGGCGATTGAGTTCCGAAGGATCAACCCGCAATGACATCCGATTGGGCTCCTGGAATGTATACCATCGCGTGGTCGCTTTACCGACTGCGTTGGGGGTTTGATTGATCTCGTAATGCCGAACCATAAAGCCCTCTTTCGCGTGGATCTCGATGGTGGCACAGTAAGCGCCAAAGCCCCTGATCGCAGATAGTCCTTCTTCCGGTGTCGGCGCGCTTTCCGATTTCCATCGGGGCCGATCCGGATTCATGCTGAGGAAACACATGTGACCCGCGTTGGCGTCGAAAAAAGCATAACCGACGCTGTTTGATCCCTCCCTCGTCGTTCCATCAACGAGGCGCTGTGGGTTCGATACCAGCCGCCACATACCTGCAAACTGCTTGGCAATGTCTTCCTGGGACTGAGCACGCGACGTGCTGTTGAGTTGGCCGAATACCAGGAGGATGGACCATACGACTGCTGTTTTCATCTGCTGACCCTTTCATCCAAATGTGCGTCCACGAACACGCCAAGCTTAACGCGTGCGCTGCGATGCCCGATCAAGACGGAAGGCTGCTTGTTCATCGTCAGGTACGCGCCGCGGTACGAGGGGCCGCCTGATAACTGACGGAACGCGCGTCTTTCGTTCCCTATCCGTCCGGAACGCTAAATCCACTTTCTAGCGTTATGCGTCCCTGCCCGGCGCACGATCCGGCGCGATGGCAGCGATTCGACGGACACACGGTGGAACTCTTCGGCCCGCGTCGTGGCGAAACTGCACTATAATCCCGCTTGTGAGGTTAGGCGCTCCGGTCGTCTTGAGTCTATTGCTGGCCGCAGGCTCACTGAACGCAGCTGTCACCCAAACCCTCAGCTACCGATACCACCACGCGGGTAATCGTGTTGCGTTCGAAATGGCGATCACGCCCGAACAAGATGTCCTCTCCGTGTGGGAGAGCCGAGACGGCAATTGGCATCTCACGCGTGTGCGTGAATGGCATACCGGGCACCCTGTGGAACAAACGTTGGACGTTCCGGGATTCGAATTTATGATCTTGCGGGGAGCGCAGCCAGTCAAATCTTTGAGCGTGGGCGCTCTGGGCGCGCGTCTCTTTGTTACTCCCGACGGCCGGTTTGCCGTTTGTGTGGTCAGCGCCGGGTGGCGGAGGGGATACGCCGCTGACGACATCAGGCATTCGGACATTGTCTCGGTAATCGATCTTCACGAGTGGCATGTTGTTAGGACGACGATCCATGACCAAGCGGAGTCCGTATCTCACGGGTGGATCATGGAGCGAACTGGTGAGCTCGCGTTGTTCGAGACCGGGCGGGTTCCGAGGCCCGATTCCCCAGATAGAGTGCGAGTCGGCCTGACCCTTCTGGACGTCCCAGGCCTCAATTCGATCGGCGAGTGTCACTACGCTGAACGGTTCACTCGCAGCTCCGTCGCCACCTTAAAGGACATGGAAATCCTCGAAGACGATGGCTCCTGCGATGCGCTGATCAAGCGAGCACAGGGCAGTCACGCCTCATCTCTTGCGGAATTCCGGCAAGGACCCATCGCCCCCCGCCAACTTGCTCGAAACGGCGAGTGCTCATACGCGGGGAGTTCGCCCGGCGATCAATTTGAAATGGAATCCTGCATGACGTTTGATCGTCGGGCCCTCCGCCCGCGTCGAGAAGATATCTACTCGTCGAAGACAGGCGCAAAGGTTGGATCGACAAAAGCGGATTTCTCAATCCTGTCCGCGTTTGCGTTCCAGAATGGGCAAACGTATCTGCTGACGCTCGAAAGTGGCACGCACCTGCGCGTCTACTCAATCACCGAATAGCTACTGAATCGTACTCGCGCCTCGACCCGGAAATCCTCCACCGGCACATTCCGGTTCACGTGGTTATCGAGATCACGTAAGTCTCCGGCGCGCCAATCAGGACCGGCGAATGCGTGGCGCCGATAATGCGGAATCCGCGCTGAACCGTCCGCGCCTGTCGAGTCGATGTACCTCACAGAGACCACACCACTCACCTCCCCGTCTATGTGGTACACAAGGATTTTGGGGAAAGGCCCTGAGAAGGGCGATCAAGTATGGAGAACCAGGACGTCAATTGCCCCCCCGCTATAGACGGATTCGTGGGCGATTCGTGTCTATCACCGATCCGTATTCCAAAAACAGCGACCGTGGGTGTCCGCAACGCGCTCATAGCCTCAGTCGCCGCCGTATTAGATGAAAAGTTCGAGACGCGGGCTGAGCTGATTGCGTTTTTAGCCGAGATGCAAGATTTCCACCAGGCACGCGCCGCAGCTGTCCCCGGGGGCTCTACCCAGACTAAGCCGGGGAGTCCACGGATCGCCAACGCAGCGATGTATAAACGAAGAACACAGCGGCTCGGTTCAGGTGATTTCGTCTCCCCAGATCCGGAGGATAGCCCCAGCGTGCTCGCCGCGCGGCTTGCACTCATAGAAATGACCAGACTTCGCCTTCCGCAGTTTCTGGAAAGACTTCGCACCGAGGTTTTCCCCGTATACAAAGGATGGGCTGATCGGAACCTTGAGCCACCCGAATCCACCATGTCGAGCGAATTCACTACGTGGCGGCGGGCCCAATCCCGGTATTCAGGAAACGATTTCCAAGACCTCACCAAGACCCTCAGGGAGTGGGCGCGGAATTTCAATTCTGAGCAAGAGGAGTGGGTACTTGATGAGGCATGGAGCTTTCTCTGGTCACGGCACAATTTTCCCGGGTACCCCGAGAAGGCGCATTGGGGCTTTGGCCATCCCCGGCGAGACATCTTTCAATCAAAACGATTCGAATTCGAGTGGGAAGGCTGGCGAGCAGATTTTCAAACGTGGAAAGATTACGGCGCAGGAATGCGAGAAGCATTCGATAAGGAGGCAAAGGAGTACGAAAGCAATACGCGTGCCGCGGCCCGGGCCGACGGACTCATTCCCGCACCGCGAACCCACAGTGCCGATAATCTCGACTGGTTCGTTCTCTATCAACTGGGCGGGCAAACCTCCGTCAAGATCGCGATGAAGTTTTCCCCGCAGGGGAAATCCTCAAAGGCGCCTGACCCGTCCACAATAATAAGAGGCGTCAAAGCCGCCCAGAAGCTGCTTGGCTGGAAACGGCTCCGGACTGACAAGGACCGCTCGATTAGGAAAACTCTATAGCACTCCAATTTTCCTAGGAAAATTCGCGATGATAACAGTTTTCCTAACAATCGTTGTTCAAGTCGTCGCAAAATGCGGACATGAGCAAGAAATCGCTTGCATGCGCAAGCCAAACTACTCTCAGCAAACAACAACTAACGGATATCGAAGTGGCGAGGTATCTCACCGTCAGCGTCTCGACCGTAAGACGTTGGCGACTGACGGGCGGCGGCCCCCGCTGGATTCGAATCGAGGGTTCAATCAGGTACCCCCCTGCGGACCTTGAATCCTATGTTGCCACACTGCCGTCGGGCGGCGGAGCGTTGGCTCGTGTTTGCGCTAAGCCATTACCATCTCAGGCGGAAGGATGACCGTGCCTCCGGCCCCGCGGTCGGTCTCAGAAACGGCGCCGCCCATTAACCGAGCCCCGCAGATGGTATTGGTGCGCATGAACGATGGCGAGATTGCCGGGCGCGTGTCGGTTGAGTTTGGAGAGACCCTTCTCAGTTCGGGCGCGGCGATAGCAATTGGAAGAGACCGCCTTCGTTATCTCCGACTTGAACCGGGCATTGTGATAAAGACATCGTCTCGGGGCTGGGAGCTCATCGAGGAGGAGCGCAGGAAGCACGGAGACCATGCCGTACGCCGTGCGCTGACGACCTGGGAGCGCCGGCCAGTGGGACTGTAACAGTTAAAGACGGGGACGGCCCTTTACAAAAAAGCTCCCCGCCCCGAACATCAATCGAGTCCTGAAATGACCACGAAGATGAGGTCAACGCCGTGAGTGGGACTGGTACCTGCGGGGTAACCAAGCCGCAGCAGGAGGCGAAGTGTGAATAGTGCAGGTGACCTGCTGATCGCATCCATCGCAGATGCCGTGGCGACGAGGCTGGAGCTCATGGCAGGCTGCACGCAGCGGCTGCTCGATTTAGATGCCGCTGCCATGTATTTGGGCATGACGGCGGCGGCGCTGCGGCACAAGGCGGGCATCGAAATCCCGGTGGTGAAGATCGACAGCAAGTTGCGCTTCGACCGGCGGGATCTGGACCGGATTATTGACCGCGCGCCGCGCGAAGGCGTATGACTCACAAGATCGCAGTGCGAAGAGGTATGTGTGTGTTTATGGGAAATACAAAGGTAGTACTGAATGCCTAAAGGCGAGCGGCGCACGTCGCGTCCATACCTTCGCGGAAACATCTGGTGGATCCAGTATTTCGTGCCGGGCGAAAAGCGCCCCCGCCGGGAGTCCGTGAAAACGGAAACGTGCCCGGGCACCGATAAGAACGACGCGAATAAGCTCTTGACTAAGCGTTGGTCAGACATCGACAACCGCCAGGTGTCTGCTGGCAGCGCGACCGTGGCCGACCTCCTTGATCTGTTCCTGACCGATCAGATGCAGAACAAGCGCGCTTCGTACCGATCCGTTGAAGGTTTCGTCCGTATTCATCTGAAGCCAGCGTTCGGCAAGGTACGGGCGGCGGAAGTGACCAGCATTATGATCAGTCGGTTCATCACCGCGAAGCAATCTGCTGGCCGCTCGAATGGTTCGATTAACCGGTACCTGGCGTCATTGCGCCGCGCGTTCATCCTTGGCCGCGAAGCCCTGCCGCCGCTCATCACCATAGTCCCCAAGATCCCGAAGCTCGACGAGAGCGGCGACATCCGCGAAGGCTTCCTCGAACACGATGAATACCTGCGGATGCGCGCCGAGTTGCCCGCGCACCAACGACTGATTTTGGTCATCGGCTACCACCTGGGTTTTAGGCTCGGCGAGATCCTTGCCTTGCGCTGGGATCAGATCGACTGGACCGCGAACCTCATCCGTCTTGAGAAAAAGCAGACCAAGGGCAAGCAGGCGCGCGTGGCTCCGCTCTATGGCGAGTTGCGCTCGTGGTTGGAGATGGCGGCTTCCGACAAGGATCGGGGACTGACCATCGTCTCCTATAACGGCCAGCCGGTTACCGAAGTGAAGACGGCATGGGACAAGGCTCGAGACCGCGCGAAACTACCTGGTCTCCTGCGCCACGACCTGCGCCGAACGGCGATCCGCAATATGGTCCGCGCCGGAATACCGGAAAAGCGGGCCATGATGATCAGCGGTCACAAGAATCGAAACGTGTTTGACAGATACGACATCTCTGACGAGCGGGACATCCAGGGCGACGGCGAAAAATTGGCGGCATACCTGGCTGGAAAAACCAAAGTAACCACAGTCATAGACACAGTCGAAGAAGCGCCGATTTCAGTGGAGCGGCCAAACTGATGAAACCAAGGCGTTTGTTTGGAGCCACCCGCCGGGATCGAACCGGCGACCTGCTGATTACGAATCAGCCGCTCTACCAACTGAGCTAGGGTGGCTTTCCTTTATTTACAACAACTTACAAGGGACTGAAACAGCGGGATTTTTGTTTTGTGCTAGATTTGTGCTAGATAGGGACTGACCCTGCCCATGTGCTAGCGATGTGCTGCGCGCCGCGTGTCTCTGGTTCCGTGCTGCCATAACTTTCTCATCGTACCATCTGCGCCAGAACGCATAACGGCTTTAGAATGAAGTCCTGTGCCCTGAAGCCTGAAGCGAGAGCGGTGGCCGCATTACGTCGGGTACCAATAGACGGACGACCGGCGAGGGCGACAGGTGCCGGAGTTGTGAGCAACCGTATAAACTCGAACAATGTCGAGAAGCTTTCCGGCAGATCTTGCTAAGCATGTAAGGGCTCAACTGATCGCGATAAAAGAGCGCCCGCCATCAAACGCAGTATTGACGAGGCTGTTCGAGACGCTCTATTTCGCCAGTTTGAAACGGGAAGAGGACCAGCCCATATCGTGTCGGATAGCCTTCGTCGACCGAAAAGATCCCGACCCACATCCACCAGGGCGAATAGTTGCTGATCGTTGGCAATGTTGTCGTCTAATCCAGGATCTGCCGCTGGATGTACGCACACTGGTGAAACTATCAACCGCAGTTGACCCTTGGGCTTCTACCCTTGCTGTTGATATAGATTCGCATGGTGAATTGCGTATATGGGGCCTTATTGACCAGAGCGTTCACTACAGCACGTTCATGGTGAAGGAGGCGGAAAGTGGATCGCAGATGCCCGGCGCTTTTCAGGCGATAATTCAAGGAACTGGCGAAATCGCCGTCTACCATACCCATACTCTATTGGGCTCCTTGTCTCAAGACGTCCTCGTCAAACGGCAGCAAAAGGTGTTTGAGTCCGGGCCTGTTCGCGCGATCTTAATGAAGTCCATAAAACCGTTCCAGATGCGGGTAAAACGCAAGTTAGGAGCGGCTCTGTATCGAGAAAGAGGACATTGGGACCAGAGCCTTGAGTATACATGGATCTCCACTCTTTGCAGAATTTTAATCGGTATTCAGAAATACCACCACGGCGGTGCCATACTTATTTCCGACTCTGGATCTGGACTAAACGCGAAGTATCCACTGCCATATGATCGCCTAGCCGATGCTCTTTTTCGGGCGGCTATTTGCGAGATAGAGAATACCTCATACTCTGACGAGATACACGAAACCTACATGGATGGTGGGCTTGACGAACTCCCCATGCAGCTTTATCTGGACGATGTGGTAGGTGGAAATGATCTGAAAGAGACGAACGAGGAAATCACAGGGTGCATACGTTTTCTAGGAGCGTGTCCGAGTATTCAAAATCGGCATGTCATAACCACAATTACTGGTAGTAGGAGTCTTGTAGGCACACAACATATGACTCATAAAATGATTTCTCGGACAGGCTCCTAGCGTCGCTTGCGCGCGTTGACGGGCTGATCTGGTTCGACCGCAGCTTGCGTTTGAAAGGGTTTGGGACTGAAATCACTGTGCGGGGAGACCCGACGCACGCTTTGTTAGCATTGAACCCGCAAGCTACAAGAACGAACAAACTTGATCTGAATCACTATGGAACCAGACACCGCTCCATGCTCCGATATTGCGCCGCCAATCCTAACAGTATTGGATTTATCATCTCTCAGGACGGCGATGTAAGAGCGGCGGCACAGGTGAATCAGAAGGCAATATTGTGGGATAACATCCAGATAAAGATCGGCTAGTAGAAGAGCGAAGAAAAGAGAAGATACGCCTAGGAGCGTGTCCGAGTATTCAAAATCGGCATGTCATAACCACAATTACTGGTAGTAGGAGTCTTGTAGGCACACAACATATGACTCATAAAATGATTTCTCGGACAGGCTCCTAGGCTATCAGCCATTATCGTCTCAAGAGCGGCCACCAAGAACACAAAGAAATCTTGGAGTTCGATGGATTAGGATGCGGGAAGGTACCGCTTCCAAGGATATTTGTCAAGTTCTGATTGTCAAACAAGTTATTTTCCGTTCTGGCCGTGCAGATGCCGATGCGGTCGGGGAAGTCAAAGTCAAAACACCCAGGCCCCAGGAAATCCCGCGCCTCAGCGCTTGAGAACGGGAAATCCTGGACTTGGGGCTCGGATTTCGATTATCAACCGCACTGCACCATCGGCGATCAGCACGGCGTCTGCGCATGCATATCGAGTGCTCCTGGATTTGTTCGCTTCGCGAAACAGGGATAACCAGTTCGATCCGCCACAAGCCGGGTCCCAGAGGAAACGACCCGGTGAAATGTCGATGTCTAACGCTTTTGAGATGGTCTGATGAAAATTGCGGTCCATGGTAGTTATACCGCCGCACGGACGTTTTCATCAAATTAAAAAGCATTCATCCCCACTGCTCAGAATTGAAATCCGTTCATGCTGAGATTTTAATCTCGAAGATTCCCCGCATGGAAAGGACTTAATCCCTTTGGCACCGGCCCCCGCCGCTTCCACCGGAAGGTACGCTTCAGGACTCCGGGACCCGGAGTACCGGCCATTGCGTGCTGCTGGGGTCAGGAACGACTGGCAGGCTATGATGCATTCGATGGCAAACGGTGTACTGCACTTCGATTACCGGCCCCAAGAGGCTCAATGGATAGCTCGCATTATGTCAAAACTCGCCGGGTGTGCCAATCGCGATTTGAGAGACATTCTTCAAACGTGGAAACTGGGCCTTGGTGAACTCGCGGGCGCAATCGCTACCAGAAAGAAAATTATCGGGTTGACGACGCGTCGCATAGACGAGGCGCTAAAAGTGATCGTCCGCCAAATCGAAGTTGATCGGGTCAACGTCGAGTTATACATCAAAGCATTGATTGCTTACCGCTGGCCAAATGATCTACCCTACTCGCTCGTTGCGGATATCGACAGTTTCATCTTTGAAACTAAATCGGCCTATGAGTTGGCGGTTAAGTTTATCGGCCTGCTTCTGCAGGCATTACACTCCCCTAAAGCCTCGTCAAACATGAAAACACTCTATGGGCTCATCTCCAATGAGATCACAGCACGTGGCGGACGTATTGACTGGTTACAAGAGTTGAAAGATAGTCGGGATGTGTTCATTCATGAAACCACAGGGTGGCCAGCATTGAGAGTCGCATCCTTAGAACCGCTCAACTTGGAAGTGGTTCTGCTCCTGCGGAATGTCATCTACCTGGATGATCCATCGAGTTACATTTCATTAACGACATTTCAAGCAATCTACCATGGCTTCTGTGAGGCGTTCAAACCTATTGAAATGTGGCTCTTGTCTGAGATTGATGGCCTAGATGTAGACCTAAGTTAGATGGCAAGTCACGAGCGAATTCCTGATTCCGCCTGGCGTATAGGTCGAGTGGAATGATTGTCACGTTAAGTAACCCTTATTCTTTCGCGGATCACGTTCAAGCGACCGCTTTTCACAAATCACTTTCGCCAATTGAGGTATCTTCTTGAACGTCAATCTAAAGAAAACTCGCTCGGTAATGTCACAACAGTCGATGGTAATGATATCGTGCATGAGACAATCACATTTGACCCTATTCCAAGTGTCCTCATCGCAATTACAATAATATTCGTCGCGGCAAATGATCAGACACCGTGGGTGTTCCCCCACAGCTTTGATCATACTGGGTTCACGCGCCCTGTTTTTTTCCGCCCGCGCAAGTTCGCTCCGGTCCGAGACCCCGGAATCCAGGCACCGGCCCGCAGCACACGACTAGGTGACGCCCGGTAATCATTGTGGCTTGGCCTTTGGGTCTGGTTTCAGGTCCCCAAAATCCTTGATCCCCGGAATTACTTTCTTAAGCTCCGCGATCAACTGGACCTCGTTAACCGCCCAGACGGTGTTGTCCGCTAAGCGCGCCGACCGAACGTAGCCGATAGCCGTGAATACTTCCTCTGTGCCAAAACCAATCGTGCCGTCGGAGCTCTGAGCTCCGGGTTGCAACGGGTGCCAATCGCCGCTGTTTACCCCGGTCACGGTCCAGTGTTCACCAATGAGGCGTCGATTGAAGGCGTCGTACTTCAGAATGACGATCTCGAATGCTGTCAACGGCTGCGTGCCGATGTTCTTCCAAGACATATTGGTCTCGAAGCGAGTCCGGCCATCGGCATACCTGTTGTGAAATGAGAAACTGCTCAACTCCACGAATGGACACACATTCACTATGATCGGCTTGCGGTCAGGGTAGTTGTTGTCTTGGGCCACAGTTACCCGTGGCGCAAACACACCGAGGAAACCACAGACAATTACGAGAGCATGAGACCTGTGCATAGATATTTCTCCTCCCTTGAAGTTTAAACGCAATTGTCAGCGCGGTCTCACGCCCCATCGCGGCGAGCTGCGGGCCAAGGTCCTTTGCGGACGGATGGTTGACGGCCTCGGCGCGCGCTAGGTCGCCGCGTTCAAGCGCGGCCTAACGCTTTTTCTCAAGCCTCAAATGCCCTACCGCGCACATCAGCGAACTGCGCAAGGGGACGGGCTTTCGTAGGGAGCCAGAAGCCATGAGCCCGGAATCCGGGTTGCAGATCCGGTCGTGCGTCAATCTGGAATCGGGTCGTGATGAGATATTTTTGTGCTAGGCTTTGTGCTGGACTCCTCGGGAAACCAGCGGAAACTACAGGTATCGAGTGTCTGTAAGCTATTGATTCTATTCTTTGGTTTGCTCGAAAAACCGGCTTTGATCCGATTACGAATCGGCCGCTCCATCAGCCGAGCCATGGGGTGGCGCTGATTCCTTGCAACAACCTGCGACGAACAAATGGACGCGCGGGGATTCGGGTCCCGCTCGCCTCACATGATCCGCCCCGCATTATTTCATGGGTTTGACATTGGCGGTTCAGGTTCGTTAGCCTGTATAGGTAAGGTCGCAACCAGAGACGGAGTCGTGTGTTCATGAGTACGGTGTTCCCGTCCAAACCGGGAATTGAAAGAAACTGGCACGTAATCGATGCCAATGACGTTGTCCTCGGCAAGCTCGCCAGCCATGCTGCGCGAATACTGATGGGCAAACATAAGACGATTTATACGCCCTTTCTCGATACGGGCGATCATGTAATCGTGATCAACGCCGAAAAGGTCAAACTGACGGGCCGCAAAGACGCCCAGAAGGTTTATCGGAGTTTCACGGGTTACCCGGGGGGGCTGGTCGAAACCGGCGCGGAAAAAGTCCGCGCAACCCGTCCGGCCCGGATGGTAGAGGAAGCGATTTCCGGTATGCTGCCGAAAACCAAACTCGGCAAACAAATGTACCGGAAGTTGAAGGTTTATGCGGGTGACAAGCATCCGCACGCCGCGCAGCAGCCGGCGGCGCTCACAGTTGCACGCTCGGCGAATGCGGCCGCAAGTAAAGTTGCACGCTCCGCGAATGCAGCTGCAAGAAAGGTATCCTGAGTTGGCGTTACGAAAAATAGAGCAGTATCTGGGGACCGGGCGCCGCAAACGCGGCATCGCTCGCGTGTTCCTGCGGCCCGGATCCGGCAAAATCACGGTCAACGGCCGCACCTTGGAAAACTATTTCCCGACTGAAGCGGGGCGTGTACCCGTGCGCATGCCGCTCCAGACGGTCGAAATGACGGACCGTTTCGATTTGCTGATTCTTGCGAATGGCGGCGGGGTAGCCGGTCAGGCTGGGGCGATCAAATTGGGTATTGCCCGCGCGCTGGTCGAATTCAACGCCGAATTGCGTGGTGTGCTGAAGAAAGCTGGTCTTCTAACCCGCGATCCGCGGGAGCATGAGCGCAAGAAGTACGGCCAAAAAGGCGCTCGCAAGCGGTTCCAGTTCTCCAAGCGGTAAGGGGTTTTTTCTCTGTGGGCGGGGCGCGGGTTTCAACCTGCGCCCCGAAACTATGTAGCCGCACAGTTGACGGTCGATGTGCGGCGGATTTCAACAAGGTCAACCTCCCGTTCTTGTCCCGCGCAAATCTCGCTTTGGATCGCGCGTCCGGCAATGACGGGTTGTAAAACGACGGATTGTAAAGATTAAGGAGTAAGTTTGCCCGCTATTTCAATGAAAGAATTGCTCGAAGCCGGCGTTCACTTCGGGCACCAGACCAAGCGCTGGAATCCAAAGATGAAGGAATACATCTTCGGCGAACGTAACGGCATCTACATCATCGACCTGCAAAAAACCCTGAAGTTGTTCAAGGATGCAGCCCGCTATGTAGTGGAAATGGCCGCGCAGGGCAAGACCGTCCTGTTTGTCGGCACGAAGCGCCAGGCGCAGGAAGCAATTGCCGAAGAAGCCAACCGCTGCCAGATGTTCTACGTGAACCAGCGCTGGCTGGGCGGCCTTCTCACGAACATGACCACGGTGCAGAAGTCGATCAAACGGCTCAAGGAACTGGAGCAGATGGCTGCCGAGGGTTCTTACGGGGGCCGTCCCAAGAAGGAAATCGTGCGGCTGGAACGGGATCGAAAGCATCTCGACCAGAATCTGGCGGGCATCAAGGACATGCCCGGCCTGCCGGACGTGATCTTCGTGATCGATTCGAACAAGGAAGCCATCGCCGTGAAGGAAGCCCGCCGTCTGGGCATCCCCGTGGTGGCAATCGTCGACACGAACTGCGATCCCGACGAAGTCGATTGGGTGATCCCGGGCAATGACGACGCGCTGCGCGCCATCCGCCTCTTCACCAGCAAGATCGCGGATTCCGTCATCGAAGGCCGCGCTCTCGCAACCGAGCATGATTTCACCGCCGATAAGGTCAAGGAAGACGAGACCCCGGTCGAGGACATCACGGAAGAATATTCGCAGTACGTGGATCCGAAGTATCTTGAGCAGACCATGCAGGAAAGCCTCATGATCGGCGTGGAAGATACCCAGGCCTCCGGCCGCAAAGGCCCTTCGTCCGAGACGGGCGAGCCTGCCGCGGCCGAAGCCAGCCAGAATTAACGCGTTCCACCACAACGTTGCACAAGTCGAAAAAATGGCAGAGATCAGCGCAAGTTTAGTCAAGCAACTCCGGGAGCGTACCGGAGCCGGGATGATGGAGTGCAAGAGCGCTCTGACCGAGGCGAAGGGAGACCTCGGCGAGGCTGAAGTCGTGCTGCGCAAGCGCGGCATCGCATCGGCCGGCAAGAAGGCATCCCGCACCACGAAGCAGGGCACAGTGGGTTCGTACATTCATGCGGGCGCGCAGCTGGGCGTGCTCGTGGAAGTCAACTGCGAGTCCGATTTCGTGGCGCGCACGGACGATTTTCAGGAGCTCGTCCGCGACATCGCAATGCATATCGCGGCGGCCGACCCGCAGTTTGTCCGCAAGGAAGATGTCACCCCGGCGGCTATCGAAAAAGAGAAGGAAATTCAGCGTGCCCGGGCTCTGAACGAAGGCAAGCCGGAGAAGATGGCCGACAAAATCGTGGAAGGCCGCATGGCCAAATTCTACGAAGAGGTCTGTCTTTACGAGCAGCCTTTCGTCAAGGAAAACACCATCACCGTGGACCAGTTGATCAAGACTAAAATCGCCAAATTGGGCGAGAACATCTCGGTTTCGCGGTTTGCGCGCTTCAAAGTGGGCGACGCATTTGCCGGCTCCGAAAGCTCTGGTTCCAGCGAGGCCGCGTCCGGGACTAAAGCGTAGCCCGACGCCTTCCAATGGCGAAATACGAACGCATCCTTCTGAAGTTGAGCGGCGAGGCGATGGCCGGGCCGGCTTCTTTCGGTATTGACCCGGAGCGCGTTAAAGATCTGGCAGCCGAAATCGCGGCTATCGCTCAGTTGGGTGTCCAGGTAGGTGTTGTTGTCGGCGGCGGCAACATTTTCCGCGGCATCGCGCTCGCCGCCAAAAGCATGGACCGTGTCACCGGCGATCACATGGGTATGCTTGCCACCGTGATCAATTCGCTCGCATTACAGGATGCCCTCGAGCAGATCGGGCAGCATACACGTGTCATGAGCGCCATCCAGATGCATCAGGTTGCAGAGCCCTATATCAGGCGCAGGGCCATCCGCCATCTTGAAAAGAACCGCATTGTGATCTTTGCGGCGGGAACTTCGAATCCCTACTTCTCGACGGACACGGCCGCCACCCTGCGGGCGCTCGAAATCAAGGCGGAGGTGATCGCGAAGGCGACGAAGGTGGATGGCGTCTATGATAAAGACCCCATGAAACACGCCGACGCCGTCATGTACCGCCATATCGGCTACACGGAAGTCCTGACCAGGTCGCTCGGCGTTATGGATGCTACCTCGATCGCGATGTGCCGCGACAACAGATTGCCCATTCTGGTCTTCAATCTCAACACGCACGGAAATATAATGCGAATGGTATCCGGCGAGCCCGTCGGCACCCTGATCAGCTGATGACGCCTGAGTCAAGATCATGAATACTGTCAAGGAAATCGAAAGTAGCGCGAAGCAGCGCATGGACAAAGCGCTGGAGGACCTGCAGCACGCGATGGCCGCCATCCGTACCGGGCGAGCTTCCGTGCATTTACTGGATAACGTGCGCGTCGACTACTACGGCACGCCCACGCCGGTGAACCAGGTCGCGAACCTGCATGTTCCCGAGCCGGGCCTGATCACGATCACGCCCTGGGATGTGTCTCAGATCGGGCCCATCGAAAAAGCTCTCCGCACAGGCGACCTTGGCGTGAATCCTTCGAATGACGGCAAGATGATCCGTATCCCGATCCCGCCTCTGACCGAGGAACGCCGCAAGGAACTCGTCAAAAAGCTGCATGGAGTTGCCGAAGAACACCGCGTTGCCATCCGCAACATCCGCCGCGACTCGAATGAGCACGTCAAAAAGTTGTCGAAGGAAAAGAAGATCACCGAAGACGACGATCGCCGCGCCCACGACGAGATGCAGAAGCTGACCGACGCCTGCATGCTGAAGCTGGATCAGGCGGCGAAGGCTAAAGAGAAAGAAATTCTGGAGATCCGGTAGCGCTTTTATTCGGCCTGGGATTTGGCCGCGTCCAGTCTGGAAACGTCCAGCATGTGTTGCGGCCGGAACTGTTCCGGGCTCCATGGCGTTAACGGCGAGAACTCCACCTCGGCGCGCCAACCGAACTCGTGCCGCTCGACCTGGGTTACTTTTCCCGAAAAAACCGCCGGGCCGCACCGGAGTTCGACTCGCACGCCGTCCACAACCGGTTCTTCCGCCTCGAATGTGGCGCCATCCCGCCAGATTTCCTCCAGATGCACGATGGAATCGGCTGAGTTCATTCTCAGCGCCACAAGGTCCGAACAAAGATAGCGTCGGGGTGTCATATATCGGGCACAAATCGGCTAAAAGCCCACTTAACCAAACATGGTACGGTATCCTTTACAATCTCGCATTGAAAAGCAGCGAATAGTCACGGCATAATGGCGTATTGAACCCAATCAGTACCCTACGTGTTCCCGGATCGAGCGCCAATCTGGGGCCTGGCTTCGATGCTTTGGGAATTGCCCTCAAAGTGTATCTCGAATGCCGTTTCACTCCGAGCAGCCGTTTGTCCATTCGTGTGACCGGGCGCGACGCCCAACTGATTCCGACCACCGAAGAGAACCTGATCTGGAAGACGGCGAGAGCGATAGCGGCGCGCGCGCATCTGCCATTGCCGGCCGTCGAGCTTAATATCAACAATGACATCCCGATCGGCAAAGGGCTCGGTTCCAGCGCAGCAGCGCTTACCGCCGGCGTCATTATCGCCGAACGCCTGCTCGATCTGCGCTGGAAACCGGCCAGAATCCTGGACGAGGCTGCAAGACTGGAAGGCCATCCCGACAATGTGGCGGCTTGTGTACTCGGCTCCATCGTTGTCAGCGCCGTCGAACCTGGCGGCCTGACACGCGTCGTTCGACTGGAGATGCCTGCGCAATTTGAAGTTGCAGTCGTTGTTCCGGACTTCGCAATTCCCACGAAGGAATCGCGCGCCGTGCTGCCCGATTGCTATTCGATAGCCGATACGGTATTCAATATTCAGCGGACAGCGCTGCTGGTCGCCGGGTTGGCCACCGGTGACGCCTCTGTATTCCCCACCGCTCTGGAGGACCGATTGCATCAGCCGTTCCGGGCGCAATTAGTCCCAGGGCTATCCGAGATTCTGCGATTGCGCAAATCGGGGCTTCTCGGATGTACTTTGAGCGGCGCGGGTCCCGCCGTGCTGGTATTTTTCGAGCGGGGAGCGCAGGGAGTTTGCGAGATGGTAAGAAATATCTTCGCCATGAACGGCTGCACCACGGAAGTGATTTCGACGGGAGTGTCCCGCAAGGGTTATGAATTCGTGTGATTCGAATCTCCCTCCCACACTTTGCAATTGCGATCTTAGCGGTAGTCCTGACGGGCTGTAACCGGACCACTCCTTCGAAACCCGTGAAAATCACGCAATTCCGCGTGACGCCCCTGTTTATTCCGAAAGGCATTCCCGGAAAGCTCTGTTATGGCGTCGAGAATGCCACGAAGATCGAGTTGAATCCGCCCGTTGAAGAGCTGCTACCGGCGCCCGAGCGTTGCATCGATATCTCGCCCGCACAAGCGACCACCTACACGTTGACCGCATATGGCGCCGATGGCGGCAAAGTAACAAAATCGCTCGAAGTTGGTGTCGGCAACCCGCCGCCGCGCGTGACGGATCTCTCGGCCACACCGATCGAAGTCAAACGCGGAGGGCAAGTCCGGATCTGCTTCAAGGTGGAGAATGCGAAGGCCGTCAGGATCAGTAAGGGGAAACTCGATCTGAAGACGAATTGCGCGATCGACACCCCGCGGAAAAACACAACCTACAAGATCACTGCCCTGGGTGCGGACCGCGAAGAAGATACTGGCACGGTCACCGTCAAGGTACGTTGACGGGTTGCGACGTTATCAGAAACACCGCATTCCGGCTCTCGATTTCAAACGGCTCCGACCCGGTCTCTACCTCCCACGCATCGCCCGCACGGAACGGCTGACCGGCAAACAGACCTTCTCCCTCCAGCGCTATGTACAGCGTGTTTCGGGCCGGAGAGTGCGATAACCAGGATCCATTCACCACCAGGCGCTCGGTCCGGAAATACGGGCATTCGACCAGCGTAGTCCGAGTGCTACACGTGGCTGAAGCCGCGTCTACTCGCGGTTCGAGATTAGACACCGCGATCGCGTGATCCAGATGAAGCTCACGGGACCGCCTGTAGTCGTAAAGCCGGTACGTGATATCCGAGTACTGCTGCACCTCGCACAACACGAGCCCACCGCCAATCGCGTGTATTGTGCCCGCCGGGACAAAGAACGTGTCGCCGCGCTGCGCGGGAATCCAGTCGAGTAATTGCATGATCTCGCCCGTGATCGCAGCCTCGCGCAGCCGTTCCGGCGTCACCTTTTCCCGAAGGCCGAGCGCTATTTTGGAATCCGGTTCCGCCCGCAAGATATGCCACATTTCAGTCTTGCCGCGTGAATGGTGATGCTTCCACGCGTAATCGTCGCCGGGATGAACCTGCACCGAAAGGTTAACCGAGGTAAACAGGAGTTTTACCAGGATGGGCACAGAATCCGAAGCCGGGAACCAGATCTCTCCGATATCCCTGCGCTCCGGATTCCGATACCACGGCTCAGTGTGCGGCGTGCCCCAGATTTTGTCGTGAACGGTTGAGGCGAGCCGAGAGGGCATTTTCACCCCAGTTTTTCGATGAATTTGTGAATCCGGTCGAGACCGCGCTCCAACTCCTTCATCGAGGTGGCGTAGGAAATCCGGACATGGTCGTCTGTGCCGAACGCCTCGCCGGGGACCACCGCTACGTTCGCTTCTTTGAGCAACCGGTCGGCAAACTCGAGGGGCGTCTTGATGCCGCCACGATTGAGCGCGCCGCGCAGGTTCGGATATGCGTAGAACGCGCCCGCGGGCATGGAGCACTCCACACTGGGGATCTGGCGCAGGCGCGGGACGACGAAGTCGCGGCGTTTCCGATATTCAGCGAGCATCTGCGGCACAGAATCCTGAGGTCCGCGCAGCGCTTCCACCGCTGCCTTTTGTGCGATGGAGGTCGGGTTGGAAGTCGAATGACTTTGGAGCTTCAACATGGCCCCGATAATCGGCTCCGGCGCGAGTCCATAGCCGATGCGCCATCCGGTCATCGCGTACGTTTTCGAAACCGTTCCCGCAACCAGCACAGTTGATTTCGAACCGGGAATCGACGCGACTGAGTAGGGACTGCCGTCGTAGAGAAAGTGGGAGTAGCACTCGTCGGTCAGCAGGAAGATGCCTGCTTTCGACGTGATGTGGTAAAGCTTCGCAAATTCAGCGTCCTCCATGACCGCGCCCGAGGGGTTACTGGGCGAATTGATCAGCACGATCTTCGTGCGCGGAGTGATGCGGCGTTCGATCATCGCCGCTGTCAGCCGGAAGCCTTCTTTTTCATCCGTCTCGACGAAAACGCATTTGCCGCCGGCGTAGTTCACGATGTCTTTGTAAGTGACCCAGTAAGGCACGGGGATGATAACCTCATCGCCCGGGTTCACCAGCGCCTGCGTATAGTTGAACAGCACGTGCTTGCCGCCGACCGTGATGATGCATTCGGAGACCTTGTAATCCGTGCCGAACTCGGCTTTGTGCCGGTCGATGGCGGCCTGTTTCAATTCGACCGTACCGCCCGCGGGCGTGTACTTCGAGAAGTTTTCAACGATGGCCCGGATGGCGGCCAGCTTGATGTTATCCGGCGTCGGGAAATCGGGTTCACCCGCGCTGAAATCGACGACGTCGACTCCTTCGCGCCGAAGCTTGTCGGCATCGGCCATGACCTTCATGGTGGAGGAAACGCTGATCGACGAGATGCGATCCGCTGTAATTGCTTTCAAGGTTGGTGTCATTTCGTTGTCACTTTCAGGCGCTCATGCAGGCGCTTCTCAACCGTGGGCGGGACGAGCCCCTTGATATCGCCGCCCAGGCTGATGACTTCCTTCACCATTTTCGAACTGATGAAAGAGAATTGCTCTCCCGCGAGCAGGAAAACGGTTTCCACTTGCGGCTGCAGGCGGCGGTTCATGAGCGCCATTTGCAGTTCATACTCATAATCCGAGATCGCGCGGATGCCGCGGAGTATCAGGCGCGCGCCTTTCCGGAGTGCGTAGTGGGCGAGAAGTCCGTCGAAGGAATCGACCTCGACGTTTTTGTAAGGCGCCACTACCTCGGTCAACATCTCCATTCGCTCTTCCACGTCAAAAAGGGGCGATTTCGATTCGTTGTGCAGTATCGCCACCACCAGGCGGTCGCAAAGCCGCGAGCCGCGCTCGATCACGTCGAGATGGCCGCTGGTAATGGGATCGAACGATCCGGGGTAAATCCCGACCACCTTATCGTGCTTCTGCATCGTGGAAGAATAGACGATCTTTAATTTTAGCGGACGGGCGACTGCGATTACGGAATTCCACGACACGGGTGTCGAGAAAGTCTCGACACGGCACGCTTAGAGCGTGCGCTACAAATCGGAATTACAATGGGTCGGAGGTTCTCATGTTGTCTCGCACATGTTTGCTGGCCCTGTTCACCTTGCCTCTGTACGCCCAAAGCCTTTCCGGTGACGCGGTGGTGAAAGCGTTGCGGCAAGGCGGCTATGTTATCGTGATGCGCCATGCCAGCTCACCGCGCGAAGTGCCGGACAAGCTGACCGCCAATCCGGATAACACCAGCGACGAACGCCAGCTGGACGCCGACGGACGCGCCAGCGCGATTGCGATGGGTAAAGCGCTTCGGCGCCTGAAGATTCCTCTCGGCGAAGTGTTTACGAGCCCGACCTACAGGGCCCTTGAAACGGTCCGCCTGGCTCAGTTTCGCAACCCCAGGCCTCAGGCGGAACTCGGTGACAACGGCCAGAGCATGCAGGGCGGAACGGAAGCACAGGCCGCGTGGCTGCGGAAAAAAGTGACGCAGTTTCCGTCCGGCACGAATACGCTCCTCATCACCCATGTCCCGAACATCAGGGGCGCGTTTCCGCAGTTGGAGCCGACTCCCGAAGACGGCGAGTCGCTGGTTTATGGCCCGGATGGTAAGGGCGGGGCAACGCTGGTCGCGCGAGTCAAAATTGAGGACTGGACAAAGATGCGGTAGTGACCGGCCGCGCGAATATCGAAAGATCGATCGCATCCGCCATCGCCTTATAACCGGCATCGTTCGGATGCAGATGGTCGGTCAGATTATAAGCGGGGAGTAGCTGTTTCGGGTTAGCCGGATCGCGCTCCACCATGTCGAAATCGACGATCGCATCGTACGCGCCGCTTGTGCGGATGAAATTGTTCACTGCCTGGCGCATGACTTCGCCGTCCTCGCTGAAATAGGCCGCGCCTTCATAGGGCGTCAGGGTGCAGCCGATGACTTTGATCCCATGGGTGTGCGCGCGTTCGATCAGCTGACGCAGACCGGCGATCACGGCGTCCGAGGAAATGGCGCCCGGGGGAGTGCCCTGGCGCGTGCCGTTCCCAATGTCATTGATGCCTTCCATGATGGTCACCCACTTGACGCCGGCGATGCCCAGCACGTCGCGGTCGAAGCGGGCGAGAGCGTTCACACCCGCGCCATCCGCCAGAACCCGATTGCCCGCGATGCCTTCGTTGACGACAGCGAGATTCGCCGTCGCCTTGTTGGCGAGAAGCCGTTGGGCGAAAAAGCTCGGCCAGCTTCGATCCGCGTTGGGCGTGGAGGTGGTGCCATCCGTGATCGAATCGCCGAACGCCACGATGGCGGCGGCATCCGCCGGGGCGAGAACATCCACGCTGGAGAGCCAATACCAGGACTGCGTAGTCGTGGCGTCGGCGATTGCCGGTTGGGCGGTGAAATCGCCCTCTTTGGAGATATAGGTCGTGTGCAATCCGGTTGCATGTATGGTTGCCGGGGCGGTTTCGCGGGGAACGTAGATGCTGACCGCGAGGTCGGATAATTTCGGCACATCGAGATCGGCGGCGTCGCTGAGCATCGCCGCGCCGGGGGGAATCGTAACCGAGGGCTTTCCGTTGAACAATAGCGCCCGATCGCTGCCCGGAGCGATCGACGAATCCTCGCTGCGAAGCGCGATGTGGGCCGCGCCGATCGCGAGCGGCGTTGTGCCGTAGGCATTCGAAAGCTGGATACGCACGCGATTGCCGCCAATGCTGGTGTGGACGATCATGCGCACGGTCTGGTTGTTAAACGTGCTGGGCGTGGTGGGCGCGACTCGAGGTACCTGCTGGGCTGAAGCCCATGTGGCAACCCAATGCGGGCCGCTCTGGGCCGAGGCAATCTGCACCAGCAGGAAGCCTGCCCACAGCGCAATGGTCGACGAACGGCGGAGCGAGTTGAGCGTTTTCATTTTGCTTTATTGGACTCCATCGCGAACCAGCCGTCAAGCCAGCCGAAATGGAAACAGGCTTCGCGACCTGGTTCTGGAGGCCGCGCGGATTACGCAGCGGGGCGCCGCGAACACGCTGAGTGTTGGCGACCCGGTTCGTCAATTCATTCGGTTTGCTGTGATCGGCTGTTTCTGTTTGTCTTTCGCTAAAAAATGCGGAGCGCTCCACCCGCCTGATAGTCGTCAAGCGTAACGACCGTTTTGGTTTCCCGGACGGGACCGGGGCCGCACCAATAACGGGAGCGCCTGCCGCCCATTGTTTCTGCATTCACCGCACATTGCCTCGAGGAGTATACGGCTTGGCGACCAGATACGTCATGGGTACGATCTGGTTCTCGATTGGAAGTTAACACGCGCTGTTTGGAATTAGAGATGGCGGCCGGGCGCCGTGGACTGCAAGTTGCTGCTTTAAAGGAAGATAAATAGCCCAAAAATTATTTTATTTGCCGTGAACCGCCCACGGCGGGGCCGACAACGGGGGATGAAATTAACGTCGGCGTGGCGACTTATTTCGCGCGGATTTCGTGCTCGCCGAGTGTTTTCAGTGGTTTGGAGCGAATGTATTTCGAAGGAATTGCCCGCGGACGGATGTTCCAGTCTTGGGTTTGCCCGCGCGGACGAGCACTTCTACCGGATGACTTCGTGGTCATGTGGATTGTGGACGGAATCCTAGCCATCCATTCCCGATCTAGCCAACACTTTCTAATTACATTACAAAGCTACCGGGGATTCCTGCCACCATCGACACTTGCAGGCTACTTGCTCGCGGACACGTGGCGGCGCGGTTCGCCGAAGAACTTCAGCACGAATGTCAATTGCGCGCCTCCCAGTCCACTTCAGCTTGTTGGGCATTACCCGTCGAATTGACCTGACGTCGCCTTCACGGGATAAATCCTTGAAGCGGTTCGAAAATGGTGCCGCGCTATCATTCGATCACTTCCGTGTGAGGAAGCTCCGCCTATTCCGCCCTCGAAGAAAGCTGCGAAGTGGTAGATAGGGCGCAGCAGACCCTTATTGGCGTCCAGAAATTGTGGTATTTTTATTGGTTTCGGCGCACAACGCCCCACGATTATTAATAAGGGTTGGAATCCTCCAGCAAAATTGAAGCATTCTTCGTCCGCCTTGTCAGAAATCAGCGGCACAGAACGACGCGCTAAACACGCGGCTCCGGGTCAGTACCTCGGATTTGCACTACAACCGGTGCGTTTGTGCTATCACTTGTTGACATGCCGTAAAGGCGCGCGGGTGTCCTTGGAACACGTGGACGATGTCGCTGTTCACGCTTCAGATGGTTCAATCATCCTCGAACAAGCGAAAAGCGCCCTCACGCAAAACCCGGTCGCCGATTGGGCAGATGATTTCTGGAAGTGTCTGGCAAATTGGCTGGACAGCGTCGCCGCGAATGTTATCGCCATCGAAGTATCACAGTTCCGCCTGTATGTGACGCCAATCAGGCACGGAGCCTACTCGCAAGCGCTCAGCGAGGCAAACAGCCACGATCAGATAGAAGGTATCACGTCTCAAATTCGCGCGAGCGTAAAAAGGCGGAAGAGAACGCCCACCTGCATGCCCTTCCTGCAGCGATTCCTCGACGCCACGGTCGAGGAGCGCGTCGGCGTGGTAAGTCGGTTTAGGGTGGTCAGCACCGACGCAGATCCGGTGCAACCAATTAGGGACCTCCTCGCGCCGACCGTTCATCCGTCGCTTATAGACTCTCTCTGTCAGTACGCGATCGGCAGGGCCAAGGAAACCGCCGATGGCCTTATCCGAAGTGGCAAGACCGCGATGTTAGAAGCGGACGAATTCAAGGCGGAATTTATATCCTTTGTACAGAAAAATAATTTGCCGGGCATGCTTACGCCGCTTACGCCCCCTCCGGAGCCGGGAGTGGTTGTCTCTCTACTGGCGACAGGCCCGACATTTATCAAGCAGCTTGATCTCATACGAGCAACGGAGGAGGAGCGGGTACGGGCGGTGAGCGACTTCTTGCGATCATCCGCCGATAAGTCCTCTTGGGCGGAGGCGGGTCTAGTTTTGGTAATAATATACTTGACTTTACTGAATGGTGGGTTCATACTGAACTTATGAGCGATCACGCCACACTCCGCGATGCGATTCTTTACTTCGCGGAATTTGAGCATTGCAAGGATTTCATGGTCCAGCTTCGCTGGCCGGATGGCAAGATCATTTGCCCGCGATGCGGTGGCGAAAAGCTCTGTTGGGTTGAAAAGCAACGTCTCTGGAAGTGCTACGCGGGCCACAAGCAGCCCACGTTCACCCTTAAGACTGGAACGATCTTTGAGGACTCGCCGATAGCCCTTGAAAAGTGGTTGCCTGCGACATGGTTGCTTCTGAACTGCAAGAACGGAATCAGCAGTTACGAAATTGCCCGCGATCTCGGCGTTACCCAGAAAACCGCATGGTTCATGCTGGGCCGTATTCGACTCGCCATGCAGGACGAAGAAACAGGCGGAAAGCTTGGCGGCCCTGGCATTGAGATTGAGGCGGATGAAACTTTCATCGGCGGCAAGGCGCGCAACATGCATCCGGCACGGCGGAACAAGATGCGGGAGCGTGGCAGCTTTGGAAAGACCATCGTATCGGCGGTTCTTGAACGTCACGGCAAGGTTCGTGCTACGGTACTTCCAAACCGGCGAAAGAAAGCAGTTCAGGCCCATGTGCGCGAGCACGTCGAAGCAGGATCGACCGTCTACAGCGACGAGCTTCTGTCCTACGATGGCCTTGACGAATACACCCATCAGGTAATCAACCACGCTGAGACTTACGTGGATGGGCAGATTCATACCAACGGCATGGAGAACTTCTGGAGTCTCCTGAAGCGTGGATTGAAGGGCACTTATATCAGCGTTGAACCCTTTCACCTGTTTCGCTATGTCGATGAACAGGCGTTCCGGTTTAACAACCGCGAGATGGATGACGTTCATCGTTTCGTGATCGGCATGAAGCAAATCGTCGGGCGTCGCCTGACGTACAAGCAGTTGACCGGGAAAACTCAGGTCGTGCAACATGGCTGACGGGCGCGAAGATAACGATGCGCCAAGGACGCGGGAAACGCACGGAAGACCGCGCTTTAGCCGAACTCGCTTCGAATCTACGCCGGAATTTGCTGAATTTAAAGAGAGCATGAAGAAACTCTTGGCAGTGCCGAAAGCGGTGCTGGACGCGAGAGTGAAGGCCGCGAAAGAGACATCGCCGCGGGTCGGTAATCCAAAGGCGGCAGGACGGAAACCCAAGCGTGCTGACACCTGAAGAGCGTCACCTGAAAGAACTGATTGACGGACTCCGGGCCGACATTCGCGCACTAACACACGCCCTCGACAAACACACGCAGGCATTCGAAGGTACCGAATCCAGCCGACACGCCAGCTATCAGCAGACAGAAGAAGCCCGCATACGCGCGGTCGTTCTGGAACAGATACAAGCAGAGCGGGAGGCCGCTAAGACTAAGAGCGAAAAGAAGGAATGGAGCAGTTTTGAGAAGTGGTATTTTGCAGTTCAGTTTCTTTTGTTTATTGCCACTACTTCGGCCTTTGGCGCCGCTTGGTGGTATGCTAGCATCGCTGACATTCAGAAAAACACGCTGATCTCGCAGACCGCCGAAATTTCCACTAGCGCCAGGGCCGCCGACAGCGCAGCCCGCACGGCTGCGAGCGAGTTGACGCAAACCAAAGATGCTTTCGTGATCGATCAACGTCCTTACGTGATTGAAGACGGAAGGCCAATATTTGTAGGCGCTATCGCGACGCTCGCTCCATCGATAAATGTCGCGATTAAAGATGTGGGTAAAACACCGGCTAGGGATACTGTGCAAGCCGCCAGACTGATCCCGTTCCGCGATCTCGTCAATGGTCGTCTGCGCCGTAACACCGACCTGTTCCTGGCGTTCATAGACAGGGAGGCAATCGAACTTCAATTGGGTGCCACCAAAGATATCCGAGACAGGATTGCTTATCTTCAGGACATTGCCCCGGCGCAGACCAGTCCATTCTCCACCATAGTGCTTACGGGGAACATTACCGACCAAGATGCCACCAGAATTCGCACGGGTGACGAGTTTCTCATATTTATGAATGTTGTCCAGTACAAGGACTCTTTTGGGAACAGCTATCGCTCCGATATGTGTTCTTTTTTTTGGGGAACTGATCCTAACGTTTGGCATTACTGCCCGACACACAACACCATTCGCTAACCGCCAGCCTGTCACGCCGACCACAACTATCGCAGCCAGCGCTAGTAAAGTCAAGTATATTATTACCCTAGTTTTCCCTCAGAGCCTACAAGAATGGGACGCCGAACTTGTGAGAAGGCACGGGCTGGTACGCGGCGAGGTTTCCGACGTTTACAGCGACAAGGAGCCTGACGTACGC
Source organism: Bryobacteraceae bacterium (assembly GCA_049516355.1). GTDB lineage: Bacteria > Acidobacteriota > Terriglobia > Bryobacterales > Bryobacteraceae > BOG-234. Next base: position 28,389 of record JBEKTF010000052.1, read on the forward strand.
GGCCGAATTGTATACCGCCGATGCGCACAATTGCAGGCGCCTCTCGACGGTCGAGTTGTACCCGGGCATTTTGTGCATGGTTGCCTGAACTACCTAGCGGATGTGATGGAGATCGGCTGGCATCCTGATTACAGACAGCTTCTCGGCGAGGCGCGGGAATGACTCCCCGGCTGAACGAGCTTGAAATAGTCCAGAATCCCGCCCTCGGCGCTTATTTAATTTGGCAATTTGGTCTCGGCTTTCAGGCGGACGACAGCCGCCCAGCCGCCCTGCCTCTCGTATTCATCGTATTGCCGCTTCTCTTGCATAGCCAAACGCTTCAGGTAATAGGATCGACACGGAAAACATCCGGCTTGACGCTATTCGCGGCTAAACTTGCCGAAGAGCGCGAAAATCTCCTAGCGGTTCATGAACGGGCGCGACTCCTCCGGACATTGACCCTCGAATCCATTGTTCTAGGAATTCAAAGTAAGCTTCTCTCCGTTGATTATGATCAAGCTACTCTTCGAGCCAATACTCTATTGGAACCTTCCGCGAAACCGTTTCTGCCGGAGCGCCTCAGAGGTCTACCCGCGAGCGCAGACAAAATCGGCCACTGGTTTTCGAAGGCTGGATTAGGCCAGGTCGCTAATACGCTGAAAGTCGAGTTCTAATGTACTTCCAATTGCGCAAGTTGATTCTCTGGTCGCGTAAAGAGGTTGCCCAACGAATTGTTGACTTCACGCCGGGCGTTGTCAATGTGATTAGCGGTGCCTCGAAGACCGGAAAGTCTGCCGTTATCCCGATCATCGACTACTGCCTGTGTTCCGATAAATGTGCTATCCCAGTCGGTGTAATTCGGGAGAGCTGTAGCTGGTTTGGGATCGTAATTGACACTGTCGAGGGGCAGAAATTGCTGGCGAGGAGAGAACCAGGTGATCAACAGAACACTGGGGATATGCTGCTCATCGAGGCTCCAGAAGTCACGGTGCCAGCGCACATTGACGAGAAGACAACGAACGTCGACGTCGTCAAATCAATGCTCAACCGGTTAGCTGGCTTCTGCTTATCCGGTTGACTCAGCAAGCCCCAATACATAGTGTGGATGGGTGCCGAGGCCGTCGTTTCCCAAAACACTGCGGCAGTTTCAAAGCGACTTCGCCACCGAGGAAGCCTGCC
>JBEKTF010000053.1:0-29703 GCA_049516355.1 Bryobacteraceae bacterium
GAGCACGCGTATTCGAATGCGGAGTGGAGCGATCTGATCGGGGCATTTTCACGAGCATCGGGGAAGGATCTGAGGCCGTGGGCGAAAGCATGGGTCGAACAGCGTGGAATGCCGAAGGTTGAAATCGATTGGGCCTGTGATTCGCAAAATCGGATCTCGTCATTTCAGATCCGCCAGAAAGATGCGCTGGGCGAGGGCCATCTTTGGCCGCTGCGGACGCAGGTGCTGTTGGGTTACGCAGACGGACTGTCCGAGCGCGTCGCCGCGTCGCTCGATGGCGCGCAGGCTTCGGTCCCCGGCGCGATCGGGAAGAGTTGCCCGGCATACGTGTTCGGCAACGATGAAGATCACGCGTACGGCTTGTTTCTGCTCGATGGGAAAAGCCAGGCGGCGGTGATCGCCGAATTGCCGGGGATCCAAGACCCGTTCCTGCGGGCGCTCTTATGGGGCGCGTTGTGGGACAGCGTACGGGAGTTGAGGATGGCTCCGGTGGAATACGCCGAGCTGGGTCTGCGGCTGCTCCCATCAGAAAAGGATGCCGAGTTGGCGGTATCGATTCTGGGCCGGATGAGAATCGCTTTCACCGACTACCTTTCGGACAAGCAGCGCGCGGCTATCGCCGAACGGTTTGAGAATCTGCTGATCCAGGAGATTGCGGAAGCACCGACCACCGACCTGCGGATCACTTACTTTCGCGGGCTCATCGCCATCGCCACCACCGCTCACGCGCGGGATGTGCTCAAGGAATTATTTGTGGGGCGCATGACAATTCCGGGAGTTCCGCTGAAACAGCGCGATCGCTGGAATATCATTGCGGCGCTGATTGCGGGCGGGGATGCGTCGGGGCCTGAGTTACTTGCAGGGGAAAGCAAACGGGATACGTCGGACGACGGTCGCAAGTATGCGTATGTTTCGGGCGCTGGGATCGCAAAGGCGGAGAACAAGAAGAAGTATTTCGCGGAGTATCTTGCCAATTCCGGAGTCAAAGAGGACTGGGTCACGGCCAGCTTGCCTTATTTTAATTACTGGAGTCAGTCGGACTTGACCTCGTCGTATCTCGAACCGGCGCTCGAAGCGCTGCCGCAATTGAAGCGCGAACGAAAGATTTTCTTTGTGGTGAACTGGCTCGACAGCTTCGTCGGAAACCAGCATTCGCCGGCGGCACTGCAGACTGTCGATCGCTTCCTGCAGGCGAATCGCGCCGATCCGGATCTGCGCCTGAAGATTCTCGAAGTCAGAGACGAACTGGAGCGCACGGTTCGGATACGGGGGCGTTCAATGCCTTAGGAAACGCGATTTGAACCTTAAAGTCGCGTCTCCTTAATCGGCGACCATTAACTCGCCGGGGAGGATCGCGCGGGTGCGAGGCAGCAATCCGGATCTTGCCGACAGACCCAGCAGCGCGAGCGAGATCAAGTAAACAACCAGCTTCACGATATCCGCCAGGTGAGTGCGCGGGAGCACTTTCCACAGGACCATCAATAAAGCCTGTGCGAGAGTCACTGCCCACACGGAACCATAGAAATAACGGCGCTCGGTGCCTTCGCCTTTGGTCGAGGGACGCACGCGCGGCAGGATTCCCATCGCACCCAGAGCAAGAACCACAAGGTACACCGGAAAGTAGGCGTACTCGTAGATCTGCTTGAGGTACCATGCGCCCGTGACGGCCGCGATAGCGAGTCCCGCGAGATTCAGCAGCGCGAATGCGATGATGTCGCTCCACGCAAACGTGTAGCAGATCCGGCGGTAAAGCGGGTTCGGTTTATCCTCGGTGAAGCGCAGGATATAGGGCCGCGGCTCCACGCCGGGGAGTTGCCCGAAAATACCAGCGATACCCGTTCCGATCATCACTACAACCAGCCAGGCCATGTTGCGGGCGCTCGGACCGTGTTCGAAAAGATCGAACGTCAACGGCCCCGGCGCGAGGAAAAAGACCCAGATCCAGATCGGCCAGTGCGCTACCCGGTACATCTTCTTGTTGCGTTCGCGGATGCGCCGCTGGCCGGCATACTCGTAACGCATGGCTCAGGATGGGTTGCTCAAGATGGCGTGCTCCCGAAAATCTGGCCGTGACGTTCCCGGCCAAGGCCGGCGACGATGCTTCCACCGATGAAAACCACGCAGGTGCTCAACGCCATGGTTGCCGCGTAAGAGAAATGCTCGGCGAAGAGGGCCTGGATGTAAACGATCGAAGAGGAGAGCAGAACGCCGCACTGATAGGAAAATCCGGGAAGAAAGCCGCGCACGGAATCGGGAGAGAGTTCGGAGAGGTGAGCGGGGATAACGCCCCACGCGCCCTGTACCATGAACTGCATCAAAAACGCGCCGGCAACGAGCAGCGCCGTAGTTGGAGACAGCGCCCAAAGCGGGATGACCGCGACTCCGAGAAGAAGCGCCGTGATGATGGCGCGCCGCCTGCCTTTCAGGTCCGAGTAATATCCGAACAGCGTGCCTCCGCAAATCGCGCCGAGACCTGCAACCACGGAAATGGCCGAACGTTTCGAGGCGTCGAAGTGCCAGTAGCGCTGCAGGAACGTGGGGTAGAGATCCTGCGTGCCGTGGGAACTGAAGTTCATGAACGTCATCAGCAGCGTCAGATAGAGGAAGAGCTTCCAGTTGGAGAGAATCGATTGCCTCAGCTGGCTCCAATCGTGCTTGCGCGTTTTCTCCCACACTTCCGATTCCTTGACGCGCATGCGGACGAAGACGGCGAGCAGCGCGGGCAAGCCTCCGATAAAGAACATCGGCCGCCAACCCCAGCGATCGAACAGAAAGAAAAAGCAGAGCGCGGCAAGCAGGTTGCCCAACGCGTAGCCCTGCTGCAGGATGCCGGATATCAGGCCGCGGAAGTGGGGCGAAACCTTCTCCATTGTCAGCGACGCGCCCACGCCCCACTCGCCGCCCATGCCGATTCCGAAGAGCGCGCGCAGGACCAGGAAAGATCGGTAGCCGGGCGCGAATGCAGTGGCAACCTCGACCACCGAATAGAACACGAGATCGATCATGAGCGGCAGGCGCCGGCCATACCGGTCGGCGAGGAGACCAAAAAGAAAGGCGCCCACCGGCCGGAATACCAGTGTCGCCGTGATCGCGAGGGTCATCTCCGCGTCGGATTTGTGGAAATCCCTGCCGATGGCGGTAAGGCAATAAATCACCAGAAAGTAATCGAAGGCGTCGAGCGTCCAGCCGAGAAAACCGGCGAACACGGCGGCATTCTGATCGGATGGAGCCTGCGCCACGGCAGCGCGGTCAGAGTTGGTCACTCGGATGATTGTATCGTTATACGCGTCCCAGCCCGGCGGCCGCAATCAACGCCCATGCGGTTTCCGGTTTCACGATATCGGCATGGGCCTGAATAATACGGTCGGCCCGCAGATTGAAAATGCGGCCGGGCGTTAATGAATAACCAGCGCCTTCAGGGAGAAGATCGCCGTCCGAAGCTTCCGGCGTATGGAGCGCGCCATTGCGTCCCAGTGCGCCATAGAGATCGTTGGCATCACCGAGCGAACTCGAATTCTGGCCCAGGATTCTGGAAGCGATCGGATAACAAAGTCTGAGGGCTTCATCATTCACACTATGGGTGACTAACATCGGGCCCGCGCATTTTCGCCCTGTGACGACATCGCGAAACGCGCCTGGCTGATGCGTGGAATCATAATCCGGGCTGAAAGAATTATGCGAGAAAGCCGCCTGCAATAGCGTCATGCTGGCGACCGGTTTTGCAGTAACGGCAGCGGCCGCGGTAATCACCCGGCATCCGAAACTGTGCCCGGCGAGATGAATGCGAATGCCGGGGAAAGCGCTCTGAATCCGGTCCAGCGTCGATGCGACCCCACCCCGGCCAACGATACCGGCACGGTCTTTCATCAGATGGTACGTGGTGGTTCTGAGTAACATCCCGGCATCGCTGAGAAGTCCGGCCGCGCCGCCAGGAATCTCCGAAGCGTCGACATATTTTTCGGACGGCCAGAGGATCCCCATGACGGCGCACTGTTGCGATGTTACTCCCGCCGCGGCATAAGTCCCCAGGGTTTGGCTGAATTGAGTGAAGAAGCGCGTATAGAGATCCCTGGCGTCGCTCATATCCGAATTCCAGCCGTGAGACATCACGAACAGGTCGTGCTTCCTTGCCAGAGGGAGTTTGTTCACCGGAAAAGGGTCGACCAGGTTTCCGAACTGATCGATCTCTATTTCGAAGTAAGGCAGGTTGCAAATGTTAGTCATATGGATTGGATTGCCCGCATCAGATCCAGAAGGCCGCTGCCCTGGAAGGTGCGGTCGCGTTTCAGGTCGGTCGCATTCTCCATGAAGATCTTTTTCACTTCCTTCGGCTGCCCGATGTATTCGCGGCGAATCGAAAGGAATGCGGCAATGGCGCCGGAGACGTGCGGCGCGGCCATGCTGGTACCGCTGTCTTCCACGTAGTGAAAGGTTGCATCCGGCCACGTTTTTCCGGCCGCGCAGGATAAAATCCGCTCGCCCGGCGCTACCAGGTCCGGCTTCAGACGACCATCGCCCGTGGGGCCTTTGGATGAAAAGTAAGACACGCCATAGGTGTGCGGCATATCGCGATGCGTGGATCCCACCGTGATGGCGTTCTCGGCATTGCCGGGGTCGTTGATGGTGAGCGGCAGGCCGGCGGCAGTTACGCTCCCGGACATCGCGCCGATGGATCCGTAGCCGCTGTTGCCGGCGGCAGCCACTACGACTACGCCCGATTTCACCAGGCGGTTTACCTCGGCACACAGAGGGCTCTGGCCGCAGGCGAACCACTCCGGCATGAATGGATAACCCAGACTCAGATTCACTCCGTGAACGACGATCCGGCGGCCGAAGTCATTTAGTTTTTGTACAACCGCGATCGCTTCAATGACCGCGCTGGCCTTTCCTTTCCCATCGGCATTCAGCACCTTGAGACTCAGTAGCCGGCATTGCGGGGCCACGCCGCGAATGGTGCGGCCAAGCGGTTGCCTGTCGTTTACGAAAACGCCGCTCTCACCGTTTCTGGTCTGAAGAATTGCCTGGGGACTCTTCGATTCATCCATCCTGCCGGCGATGATTCCGGCCACGTGTGTTCCATGTCCGAATTCGTCGGTAAGAGGCGAACTGCCACCGGGAGTGAAGTCTTTGTGCTCGAGCGGCAAGGGCAACGTCAGATTGCAGTGCTGGGTGAAATGTTCGTGCCGCCGGTCGATTCCCGAATCGACAACCGCCCAGACAATGTCCTTGCCATCGGCTGCGAAAGCCGCCTGTGCTGCGTCCGCTTTGACGGTCGCAACTGAGTTTGTGAGCAGAGCCGCGACTTCCGTGTCTTCCCATATCCGATAGATCGCGCGCGCGCCGCTGTTAAGCCTCTGCTTCCCTGGAACGGGGGCAGGCACGGCATCATGACCTTCCGATTGCATCGAGTCCTTCGCAATGATTTCGCGGATCGCGCGTCCGCTCAGCGTGGCGAAAATGTATGGGTGCGCGCTGTCGACGCGAACAGCCGGATTTCCTATTAGTTCGCGGATACGTTCGCAGGCCTGGTCGCGCCCGCCGTTGAAATCGAGGTTCGGGTCGATGATGACGTCGTAGAAAGTATTGGGATCCTGCGAGGATTCGATCTTATCGATGAGAGGCCGTCCGATGACGGTTTGAGTCAGGTTTCGGCGCACTTGATCCCGGGAGGTGTTCATTGAAGTCACCCGGAGGATACAGCCGGCATCGCCGCAGGTGCGCTCTCATACGCTGCCTTCGGAGCGCTCCCAAAGCCAACATCAGAAGTGAATTCAACTGTTTACATACGAGAGCCGGGAAACGCTGATTATTTTTTGGGGCCGTGACCGGCTTTCCGGAAATGAGAGAATTTAGCTATGAGCCCCGTAGATAAAACATCCGAGAAGGAAAAAGAGGTCGCTGAGATTGAGGACGACCCGCGGCACGATTGGGTGGACGAAAATATCGTAATAGAAGACCGGAAACCGAGTCTCGAGGAGATCGAAGAAGATACGTCGGAACTATGAGGTTGCGCGGCGCCCTATTGCGGCAACGCGAACGTGAAAAGCGAACTTCCGGCGGCAACAGCGACAAATTGTCTGCCGCCGACTGAGTAAGTCATGGGGCCGGAGGCGACCGTGCCACCTACCGCGGCCTTCCAAAGCGGTGCTCCGGTCCGGTCGTCGAGAGCAAAGAAATAGCCTTCCCGCCCACCGCTGAACAACAGATCGGAATCGGTTGTCAGGATGCCCGCCTCGGTAACATCGTTCATCTTGAACTCCCATTTCTTCTCACCCGTCTTTGCATCGACGGCCCGCACCGCGCCATATCCTTCGTCTTCCTTGCGGAAATTCTGAGCATTCCGGCCGAACGGGATCGGCGATCGCGGAACGCCGCTGCCATAGGTGCGGCCTTCGACATATTCCTGTTCCGTCTTGACGTAAATCGAGGAATAGTTCACCCACGAGGGAATGTAGAACAGGCCCGTTCGCGGACTGAAGGATGGTGAATACCAGTTCGTACCGCCCTGATTGCCGGGGTAAATAAGAGTCCCTTCCTTGCTGGGTGTTTTCCCGGGAACGCGCATGGGCCGGCCCTTCTCATCGAAGCCATTCATCCAGTTCACTTCGACAAAAGGCTTCCCCATCAGAAACTCGCCGGAGGTGCGGTCGAGCGCATAAAACAGGCCGTTCCGGTTGGCCCAGAACATGAGTTTGCGCTGCGTCGTCCGGCCGTTCTTATCCGGCCAGGGCATATCGGCCAATACGGGGACTTGCACCGAGTCATAGTCGAATTCATCGTGCGGCGAAAACTGGTAATACCATTTCAACTTGCCGGTATCCGGATCGAGAGCAACTACGGAATCGGTGTAGAGATTGTCGCCGGGGCGAGGGTCGCCATTCCAATCCGGGCCGGGGTTGCCGATCCCCCAGTAAGTGAGGTTCAGCGCCGGATCATAGGAGCCGGTTACCCACACCGAACCGCCGCCGGTTTTCCATGCGTCGTTCTTCCAGGAGTCGCCGCCCGGTTCGCCCGGTGCGGCAACCGTGTAGAAGCGCCAGGCTTCCTTTCCCGTCGTCACATCATACGCGGCGATGAATCCGCGGATGCCGTATTCCCCGCCTGCGGTTCCGACGATCACTTTGTCCTTGACCACTAACGGCGCGTGTGTCAAGGCATAACCGGATTCCGCTTTCGCCACTGTCGTGTTCCACAGCGGCTTGCCGTTTTTCGCGTCGATAGCGATGAGATGGGCGTCGATTGTTCCCATGAACAGCGTGTCGCCGAGAATCGCCAGACCTCGATTGACACGGCCGCAGCAGGGACGCGATTCGGCCGCCGGAGAATATGAGTAAGTCCAGTAAACACGTCCCGTGGCCGCGTCCAGGGCAATTACGTCATTCGGCGCCTGAACCGTGTAAAGAATGCCATCCACCACCAGAGGCGTAGCTTCGAATTTCTCCAGCGAGCGTGCCTGATAAACCCACTGCAACTGCAGGTTCTTGACGTTCTCCGGAGTAATTTGAGTAAGTGAGCTGTGGCGCTGGCTCAGCATCGTGCCGGAGTAAGTCAGCCAGTTTTGCGGCTCTTTATCGGCGTGAACAATGCGATCGAAAGACACCTGACTCCAGGCCAAGGTCGAGAACAGACAAGTCACGAGCAGAATTTTCCGGGCCGTCATTTTGCTTCAATTCCTTTCAGGGAACTCAGATAACTGACTAAGTCCGCCAGTTCCTGTGTGCTCAGCTTGCCTTTGTAAGAGGGCATCGAAGATTTGTCGATAAACGCATATTCCTTGACGCCCGTCTTCTGGAACGTCACCAGGCGCTCCTTCGAATCGAAAAGCTCGATCGTCCACGCGTCCTGATTGAGGAGCCTCCCCGTGACCGTATTACCGTCCTTTGTCACGACGCGGAGAAAGCGGTTCTGCGGAAGGATTTCGGCATCCGGGTCGAGGATCGACTGTTCCAGCTGGACAGCGCGGCGGAGCGCGCCGATATCCGTCAATTCGGGGCCCATGCGCGAACCTCGTCCCTGAACCCGATGGCAATTCAGGCAGTTCCCTTTGCCTTCGAAGATTGCTTTGCCGCGCGCCGCATCGCCGGGGATGGACGCGCTGACCGCGATCGATGCAGCCATGGAGCGCAGATACGCGACAATCGTTCCCGCCTGAAAGTCGTTGAAGTTATTCGGAGGCATGGCGGTGCCCGGAATACCCTTCTCAATGATCGGGATCAGTTCACCGTCGGATGAAGCCCGCTTGAACTTCCCATGCCCCAGATCCACGCCGGGAACTGCATCGCCCTCCGGACCGTGGCAGATTGCGCAGCTCGCCGCGAACAGCCGTTGGCCATCCTGTACATCGCCCGGCGTGTATTCGTGCTGCGCCGGTAAAATGCCCGCCGTCAACAGCACGGCGCAGATCATGATGAATCCCCGCATGTGGTTCTCGCTTCTCCCTGGCAATCGGCCATACTATCGCCATCGGACCCTGAGGTCAATCCGGGCTCTTTATTAACACGCGCAAAACGGGTCGCGGCATTATCCAATGCGAGGCCGCCCTTGCGGAAGGTTACTCGATTTGGCGGTAGCGCGGGACATCGCCCTTTGCGCTCCCAGGTAACACAATGTGCTGAAAAACTAAGGCGCAGGCCAAAAGACCTACTCCACACGAGTCGTAAGTTATTGATTTTTCTTGTGGAGTAGGCGTTTTCGCCCGCGTTCCCAGCTTGCAAAGATACTTTTTCATCACCGTGAACAGCCCGCAAAACGGCGCCTGCGCCGCGACCGGCCACCAGGCTGTTGCTCTCGAGAATTGAGGGCCGAGCGGGGCCCTTTGCGGGCTATATTGAGAAAGCATGAGCACATTGCAACTGGAGCGATTGCGGCCGGTTCTGGCGGCGGACAAAGCGAAGTTTGCGGGCGACCTCGATCAGATCCGGCGGGCCTTCGAGGAAATGCTGACGAAGTTTCCGCCGGCGCCCGGAGTCACATTCGAACGGGAGACGGCAGGCGGTGTACCTGCGTCGTGGTGCATCCCGCCGGATGCCGTTCAGGGCCGGGTACTTCTGTATCTGCACGGCGGGGGTTACGTGGTCGGAAGCGCCAGGGCTTACCAGCCGATGGTTAGCAGACTGGCCTCCCGATTGAGAACGCGAGCTCTCATCCCCGACTACCGGCTGGCGCCGGAGAACCCGTTTCCCGCCGCGCTCGAAGATGCGATCGCCGTGTACCGATGGCTCCTCGATCAAGGCATCGCGCCGCAGTCGATAGCGCTAACCGGAGATTCAGCCGGCGGGGGACTAGCGGTCTCCTGCATGGCTTCGATTCGGGCCGCGGGCTTGCCTCTGCCGGTGGGGGCCGCCGTCATCTCGCCCTGGGCCGACCTGGAGGTCGCCGGAGAATCCGGCGTTTCGAAAGCGCAGGATGATCCGATCCTTGAGGTCGCGGGACTACAGGGAATGGCCGGTGCTTATCTGGGAGCGGCTTCTCCCCGGACGCCGTCCGCATCTCCTGTATACGCGGACTTGGCCGGCTTACCGCCGCTGTTGATACAAGTCGGCTCGGCGGAGATTCTGCTGGACGATGCAACCCGGCTCGCCGCACGCGCGGGCGCGGCCGGAGTCAAGGTGCGGCTCGATATCTGGCCGGAGATGTTTCATGTCTGGCACTTCTATGCGTCCCTGCTGGATGAAGGCCGTGAGGCGCTCGACGAGGTTGCCGCTTTCCTCGAGTCGTTGCTCAGCCGACAGAAAGAAAGCATCGCCGCGGAAGCGCGGGCGTAGCTATTTATTGGATGGCTCTCACTGGCATGGCTCTCACTGGCATGGCTCTCCCTGGCATAACAGCCGCTTTGTCCTGGAGCAGCGGAAAAGACAGCGTCTGGGCGCTTCATTTGCTCCGGCAAACCGCGGGTATCGAAATAGCGGCTCTGATAACGACTTTCAACGGTGCGGCGAACCGGGTCGCGATGCACGCGGTCCGGCGGGAATTGGTGGAAACTCAGGCGGCGCGGGTGGGTTTGCCGATCTGGTCCATCGACCTTCCCTGGCCTTGTTCGAATGCCGTCTACGAAGACCTCATGGGTGGCTTGTGCCGGCGCGCGGTGCGGAACGGAGTGACGGCGATAGCGTTCGGCGATCTGTTTCTGCAGGACATTCGCGGCTATCGTGAAAGGCAACTGGAGACAACGGGTCTGCAGCCGCTCTTTCCCGTATGGCAAATTCCCACCCGCGATCTTGCCTGGGAGATGGTTCGCGCCGGAGTCAAGGCGAAGGTAACCTGTGTCGATCCGGTGAAGCTGGACCGCTCGTATGCCGGCCGCGACTTCGATGCGGAGTTCCTGAACAGCCTGCCCGATCGGGTCGATCCCTGCGGCGAGAACGGTGAGTTCCATACTTTCGTGTACGACGCTCCGGTGTTCTCCAGCGCGATCAAAGTCGAGGCGGGGGAAATCGTGGAACGCGACGGATTTATTTTTGCGGATGTCCTGCCGTTGTAAATCCTTCAGGAGACCTGGGCGACTTGTAGACAGTCCGCTTATCCCGCCGCGCCGTGCTGCCAGCCCGCGCGCGAAATCCATAATCGCAGACCCTGCACCGGTACCGCCGCCGTCCGGTGAGAAACACAATCAACCTTTCGATGAGATGCAGTCTCCGCATCGAAAGACGATTGGAAGCGCACCTCGGGCACGGCATTGGTGCAAAGTTTAAGGTATCGGAGTCCCGAAGTCCAGCCTCAAAGATTAACGAACGTGAATTACCAATGGAATTGTGGCGCGCGGAGCATAAGACAACCCCGCGGCGTGTATGAAATAATCAAGTTGTACGCTCAAGACGAGAATATACCCCGCCAGTGTCATCGACGCTCTGTTTCAGGAAAACGAATAGTGAGGTTTAAACGTGGCTAAGCGGTACCGCGGCCAGAATTATCCGTCAGTCCCTCAGAACCGCGCATATGTGCCCACCCGCAGTGCGCAAAAGCCGCCTTTCTTCTTTGAGATCGAGGCCGCCAGCAAATGGCCGCCGGACGCGGAGGAGTGGCAAGCGTTCGCGCGGGACGTGGTTCAAATGTCGGATTCGATGATCCCCGCCATTCAGGAAGCCATCCGGCAGCAGCGCTGGAAGATCGCGCCGAACCCGCTGGCATCCATCCGGACTGCCGCCCATCAGGAAGCAAAGCGGATGGGGCTGACGTAGCGTCCCTTACTGCCAGGAAGATACCCCTTGCCGGCGTTTTTGTGTCGATTGCCTCGGTGAGCGAACGGAACCGGCGGCAAAGACCGCCGGCGTTACCGGCTTCGTCTGGCCCGCACTTCAGCGCTATTGCAGGAGGGAAAGGCGAGAGTAACTTCGGCGTTGGTCGGACGAAAACAGTGGTCGCGACGATCTGCGGAACAGACCGCCGAGCCCCTGCGAGGGTGGCTCGGTGCTTTGAATCTGAACGGAGGTTTCGGCCGCCTCGGCCGCTTTTCTTTCTCCGTGGGCATTTTCAGGAAGCATCAGTACAGGCCGGTTCCCTTCCGCACCGGGGCTTATTTCCGGCGGGGCTTCATCTCCAAACTCCTTGGCCATACCGATTACAAGGTCCAACGCATCGAGCTTCCGTTGAACATCCTCGGAGACCGCGCGGAAGTCGCGCTCCCTGGTTTCCGCAAGCGCAATGGCCTCTTCCAGATGCTTTTTGGCATCGTCCCAGGATTTGAGCACAGGCAAAAGCCGCTGTTCCTGCCGGTGCCGAAGTTGATCGATGTTAGACATGAGTAACTCTTCCCCAACGATGCATCGAATTGCCTGTGTGCACTATCGACGAGGGCTGCCATTATTGTGAGCCCGGAGTGCGCCAAAAGGCGATACTGCCGAAGGTTAATTCAAAAAAACACGTCGGGAACCAACCCGGAAGCCGGGATTTCTTCAGGCTGCTAATCTGCCTTTAGAGCCTGGGGAATTCCAGCAGCCTGGCAGTGATGCGCAGTGGCCGCTCGTTAGCGGCGCGAATTCCACCTTCCGGCAGGTTGCGAAGAGTTTGGATCAGGCAGAGAATCGAACCTAAGCGGGAGAGCAGTCCGAATGATGCTTCTTAGACCGGACGTACGCGATCTTGTGGCCAGAGAGGACACCCCTACTTTGGTCCGCGCGACGAGACACTGGCAAGCAAGAATTCGCGGCGAAGCAGCAGCTGCACTCGGTGCACTTCGAACCGGGAATGCTGTTCCGGAGTTGCTCCGATTACTTAATGACTCTCAGACGGAAGTGCGCGAGGCTGCTGCCCGTGCGTTGGGAGATATAGGCCGAACGGAAGCCGTCGACCCGCTCATCGCGGCCCTCGGAGGGCTTAAAAGCCTCAGAAACGATCGCCCGGGTTCGAAAGAATACGAATTTGAAGCAATAGCGGAAGCATTGGGAAAGCTGAACAGTTCCAAAGGGGTCGCGGCCGTAATCGAATCGGGGACGGTGCGTTTTCACGAGGGCTCCTTTAGCATAAGCCGCCCTCACGTAAGTGGTCTCTGCCTGAGTGGCGGCACGGAAGCACGCGCGGCGCTCGCTCGGATCATTGCGGAGCACTATCTTTACGAGACGTACTCGCTTATTGGGATTGTCGAAGCATTGGACTACTTGCACGAGGCCCGGGCAACCGCCGCATTAATAGAGATCCTGAATGCATTTGTGGAGTTGCTGAAAAAGCCCTGGCTGCCATCGAACGATCCTTTTGAAGGTTCCATTCGTAATGTGGAGGCTCTTGCTCTTTCAACAGTGCGAGCGCTGGGCAGACTGCAGACCAGGCGAGCCGAGGCTGTCCTCATCGATTTGCTGTTGCACGTTCCAACGGGTTCCCCGACGCATTCCTCCCCATCCGATCGCGATTCCCCTGTCTCGGACAACGGGGACGGTGACAGAACTTTTCCTCACGTTAGTCAGCTCTTTGCCGATACGCAAAATGCAATCCTGACCATTCGTGGGGACAAGAGTCCCGCGGAATTCGACTGCGAGCGGGCCTCCCTGCGACTACGGGATTATCAGGCCCGCAGATATAAGACAGACGTTGAGTTCGGCGGCAGAAAACGCTGGGCCACCGACGCCGACGCTGCCGAAGTATGAGCCAGGCGTGGAGGGAAACTCGTTCGCCCTACTGGGACGGGGCGTAGTAGCCCAGGCGCCATCGCGCTTTGAGCGCGGGGAGCCCCTTCGGCTGCTGCACCTTTACTTCCACCTTCCGGTATTTTCCGTCGCGCTCATTGTTCGTCGGCGCATAGGCGAGCACGTATTGGTTGCGTAACTCGATCGCGATTTTTTCCGCGATTCCCGGAAGCTGACTGAACTGCGAGGCCCCAAAGGCGCGGCCCCCGGTCTGGTCCGCAATCTGGGCCAGCAGGCGCGGGCCGGAGACTTCTTCGGCTGACAACTGCGGGAATATGACGGGGTCGAATACACCGAAGGCGAAGATCTGCGTGTCGGCTTCGCGGACCACGTCCTTGATGTCGGTCGCCGTATAGCGGCTGTGGTTGTCGCCGCCGTCGGACACGATGACGAGCGCCTTGCGGGGGTTCTTCGCTTTCTTCATTTCGCGCACCCCGAGCTCCACCGCATCGAGCAACGCAGTCAGGCCACCGGACTGGAGCGATTTCATGTGATCTTCGATGTGGCGCATGTCGCCGGTGAAACCCTGAACGACTTCCGCCTGGTCGCTGACCTGAATCAGGAAAGCTTCATCCTGCGCGTTCATCGTCTTGAGGAATTCCGTGACGGCGCGGTGTGAAGTATCCATTTTAAGACCCATGCTTCCGCTGGTGTCGACGACAATCCCGACCGAGAGCGGGGCGTCTTCGCCGGAGAAATGGGTTATCTTCTGCGCGACATTATCTTCGAGAAGCGTGAAGTCTTCCTTCTCGAGTCCGAGCACAAAACGGTTCGTTGGATCGGTGACAGTTACCGGAATGACGACCAGGGTGGTGTCGACGACGATTTTCGTCTCGCTTTGTGCGGCGCATTGTCCAGCGGCCAGCAGAATTGCGAAAAACCCGGAACGGAGACTCATGCCACGTCAGTTTCAAGAATGATGGGTGCGCCGTGGAAAAGCAAGCCGGGATGGATCACGCGCGCATAGAAGCCGCCGTGCGCCCAGTGGGGCGACCCTACGTCGCCGGATTTGCATTGCCCATCGTAGAGTTCGGACTTGATGGGAGGCCCGTAAACGTCGAGGTTGAAGCACGGCGTGCGAAGGGTGGTGAGTTCGATCACGGCATCCGCGCCGAGACGATAGCGCTGGCCGGCGCGCCACTGGTGAGGATCGAACCCGGAAACGGTCAGGTTCTCACCGAGCGCGCCGTAGAAGACCGGAAACCCGCGGGCGATCAGGGAATCGACGAACTCGGCGGCGATCATGAGCACGGCTTTATTCGGGCCGCCGTGAAGGTTCAGGTTGCGATGACGGTCGGCTTCCACGCCGTCCGGATGCAGCATGACGGGGCTCGGGACTGCGAGCTTCGGGAGTCCGCCGTTCGAGCGGTTGATTTGCGCTAAAACTCCGGTCATTTATCGGTAACCGCACGCAAAACGGAGCCTGCGCCCTTTGCGTGCTGGCTAACCTTCAGCGTAGCGCGGTAAGCTCTCAAATTGGACAACCTGACGCACTCGCTTGTGGGCCTGTTTCTCGCGAGGAGCGGGTTCAAAGGATTCACGCCACGCGGCACGGCCATCATGGTGCTCGCCGCGAACGCGCCGGATTTCGACGTCATCTGCTGGTTCGGCGGCCCTGTGAGCTATATTCGCTGGCATCGCAATATCACACATTCGCTGATCGCGCTGCCGGTTATGGCTCTGCTGGCGGTTGCCATCGTGCGGATATTGGGAAGGAAGCAAATCCGGTGGCTTCCGGCGTTCCTGATTGCGATGGTGGCAGTGGCGTCGCATTTGATTCTCGACCTCACCAACGTTTATGGAGTACGATTGCTGCTGCCATTCTCGGGGCACTGGTTTCATTGGGACCTGACGCCGATTGTCGATCTCTCGATCTGGGCGATACTGCTGCTGAGCATCGCGGCGACGGCGCTCGGGCGGCTGGTCGGATCGGAGATCGGAGAACAGCGGAAGGGCTCGGGCGCCGGATGGGCAATGGCGGCTCTGCTGCTCCTCACCGTCTACGATTACGGGCGGAGCGTCCTGCACGAACACGCGGTGGCGCTGATGGATTCGCGGATTTACCAGGGCGTTGCGGCGCTGCGCACGGGGGCCTTCCCGCAGGCCAATCCGCTGCTCTGGACCGGGGTCGCGGAACTGAGCAATGCGTATGTGGAAGTGCCGATCGATCTTCGGGCGAGCTTTCATCCGGACGCCGGGGAAGCCTTCTATAAACCGGAACAAACGGCGGCCGTGGCGGCAGTGATGGAGACGAAACCCTTTCAGCGAATCCTCGAGTTCGTGCAGTATCCGGTATGGGTAACGGGGCCTGCGCCGGACCTGGAGCATGCAATTAGCGTGCGTCTGGTGGACCTGCGTTTCGGTACTCCTTACTCGCCCGGCATTGAAGCGGTAGCGACGGTGACGGACCGGAATCAGGTGGCGAATTCAACCTTGATTATGGGGATACCCACGCCGTCGCAGGTTATCCGATGACGAGGACGAAAAAAGGCGGCTGGATTGCGCCATCGGAGGTGGAACGCAGCGCGGCCGGGCGTCCGCTCTGCCGATGGTGCAAGTCCGAAGTGCCAAAGCGGCGCAGGACGTTTTGTTCGGATGGCTGCGTCCATGAGTGGAAGCTGCGGACCGATCCTGGGTATCTCAGAGAGAAGGTCTTCGATCGCGACAAAGGCGTTTGCGCGGCGTGCGGTGTCGATACGGTTGCGTTGCGCCGCGATGCGCGCAAGCTGGATTATGCGGCGCGCCGGCAATTTCTGAAAACGTGGGGGCTGCGCGAGCGGAGCCGGAAATCGCTATGGGACGCCGATCACATTCTGCCGGTCGCGGAGGGCGGCGGCCAATGCGATCTCTCGAATATGCGCACGCTTTGCCTGAAGTGCCATGCGGGAGCGACCGCGGCGCTCCGGAACAGGCTGAAGAATCGTGCCGTGGTGGCTGGTATGGTGACTTCGTGACTGGCCTCGCGATCATTGGCGGCGGTAGTTGGGGCACCGCGCTTTCTTGCGTGCTGGCGCCGCGATTCGAACGGGTCCGGCTTTGGGTAAACGAACCGGACCTCGCCGCCCGCATGCAGGAGACTCGCATCAATGATATTTTTCTGCCCGGCATTCCTATCCCGGGAAGCGTGCAGGTGGAGACTTCGCTCGAAAAGGCGCTGGCGGACGCCGATGTGGTCCTCAGCGTAATGCCTTCTCACGTGGCGCGTCAGGTATACACGCGGATGCTGCCCTGGCTGACGCCAGGGATGCGGATCGTAAGCGCGAGCAAAGGGCTGGAATCGGGGACGCTTCTGCGGGTTTCGGAGGTCATTCGGTCGATGACAGGGCCGGAATACCGCATCGCGGTGCTTTCCGGTCCGACGTTCGCACAGGAGGCGGCGGCGGGAAGTCCGACGGCTTTGGTGATCGCGTCCGAAGACGAGAGTCTGGTGCGGGAAATGCAGTCCGGCTTCTCGGGACCGACGTTCCGGGCATACGGGAGTTGTGACCCGGTCGGTGTGGAGATCGGCGGCGCGCTGAAGAACGTGATCGCCATCGGCGCCGGAATCAGCGACGGGCTGGGGCTGGGGCACAACGCGGTGGCGGCACTGATTACGCGAGGCCTGGCGGAATTGACGCGCCTGGCGGTGGCGTTGGGCGCGAAGCCGGAAACCATGTCGGGTCTGGCCGGTCTGGGGGACTTGGTACTGACCTGTACGGGAGATCTCAGCCGGAATCGTCAGGTGGGACTCAAGCTGGCGGCGGGGCTGGAATTGGGGCGGATTCTGGAGTCGACGCCCCAAGTCGCGGAAGGGGTAAAAACTACATCCGTAGCGATGGAACTTGCGGCGCGCCACGGTGTTGATCTTCCTATCGTGGCCGAAATGCATGCGGTATTAAATATGGGACGGTCGCCGGGGGAAGCGATCAAACGGCTGATGGGGCGGAGTCTCCGCAGCGAAACCGGGTGAGGCTAGCCAGGTGAGCAACCCCCCGGGCGAAACTATTCATGGTTCAAGGGGTTAACACGATTACAGGAGCTACCTCGGCGCTGGATCTGGATGCCCAGTTGATGCTCCGGGTCCGGGAGGGCGACGACGACAGTTTCCGTCTGTTGCTGGAAAAGCACCGGAGCCCTGTGATCCGTTTCGTGTACCGGATGGTACAGGATCAGGCGATATCGGAGGAACTGGCGCAGGAGGTATTCCTGCGGGTTTATCGTTCGCGGGGGACGTACGAGCCGACTGCGAGGTTTACGACATGGCTCTTCCGGATTGCCACGCACCTCGCGCTGAACTGGCTGCGGGACGTGCGGAACGAACGCGGTCAGCAACGGCTTGACGACGAAGGGGACGGCGAAATGCCGGTCCGTGAAGTGGCGGACCGAAGGCCGACAGTGGAGCAGCGAATGGTCGCTCAGACCAGGCTGCAGGAAGTCAGGGACGCGATCGCGATGTTGCCGGACAAGCAGCGGGCCGCGGTCCTGATGCATAAGTACGAAGAGATGGAGTATGCTCAGATCTCCCAGGTTCTGGAATGCTCGGAATCGGCCGTGAAAAGCCTGCTGTTCCGCGCTTACGAGACCCTGCGGGCGCGTCTGGCGCATATGTCCGCGAGAGGTTTGGGATGAATTGGATGGATTGCCCACTGCAAAGAGAAGAGACCGCGGATCTGTTGCTCGACTATTCGGCCCGAAGACTCGATGCGGCCAGAGCCGTGCTGCTCGAGCGGCATATGGAGAACTGTCTGGAGTGCAGTAAGTTCCGGGCGGAACAGGCGGTTGTGTGGGATGCACTCGATCGGTGGGAACCGATGCCGGTGAGTACGGATTTTAACCGCAGGCTGTGGCAGCGGATCGATGCGGCCGCGAACGCCCCCTGGTATCGCAGCCTGGCGGATTCATTGCGGTTCGCCAACTGGAAGCCGGTGTTTCCACTGGCAGCCGCAATTCTGGCAATCGCGGGCGGGTTCCTGCTGGATCACCCCGGCAAAGAGGTAGCGGACCCGGCGGAATCGGTGCAAGGTGTTTCGGTGACTCAGGCGGATCAGTTGGAGCAGACGCTCGACGATATACAAATGCTGCGGCAGCTGGATACGGCGAACGCGCCGAGCGGCGGCAGTTCGAAGATGTAAGTTTTGTTTCCATGCTTTCTTTGCGCGCATTCTTAGTTCCGGTGTTGGGAGGGACGCTGCTGGTTCCCGCATTCGCGGGACAGCGCGACGAGCGCGCGGGCGGAGACGCCGCCCCGAAAGCGCAAAGTCAGCAGCAACCGAGACAACAGCAAAACGGGCAAAAACAGGCCAATAACCATCCGGGTGAACAGCTTCTGGGTCAGTTATCGCGTATGACTCCCGAGGAGCGGGAACAGGCGCTGGCCGCTTTCCCGCCGGCGAGGCGCGCGCAGATTGAACAGAGGATCCGGAATTTCCAGAAGTTGCCGCCCGCCGCGCAAATGCGGACGCTGGATCGGCTGGAACGCTTGAATAGTCTGCCGCCGAAAAGGCAGAATGAGGTCCGACGGTCGATGAGGGATCTGCAGCAGTTGCCTCCGGAGCGCAAGGCTGCGATCCAGCAGGAGATGCGGCGGTTGACGGCCATGCCGAACGAGCGGCGGCAAATCCGTATGAACAGCGAGGAGTTCCACAGCCGCTATTCGCCGGAGGAGCAGCAGATGATCGGGAATCTGTCGGAGATTCTGCCGTCGCGCGATTAGAAGGAGCGCTGAAAAAGTAAGGCGCAGGCCAAAAGGCCTACTCTGCGCGTCTTGCAAGCTGTTGATTCTTCGTTGTGGAGTAGGCGTTTTCGCCTGTGCCTTTTTCGTGTAAGGGACTTTTCCAGCACCCTGTTAGAAGGCGGTTTTTGCGTCGGCTGAGGGGCCGTACATTCCCGGAATCGGAATATCGTTCAGCCGGAGATAAACGCCCAGCTGCGCGCGGTGATGAATGATATGGCTCATCACCATGGTTCGAAGAACGGCTGCGCGCGGCATCGAGATAACGGTTTTTCCGCCGTAGATCAGACTCCATGTCTTGCTTAGATCCGCATCGCTTGCACCGGCAATGGCTTGGCGCGCGGCGGCGATGTTGGCTGAAAACGCATCCATCAGCTCCTGCTTCGTCGCTACGTTAAACGGCTTCGTGCCAGGCGTGAGTTCGAGTTTGTCCAGGTTGATCGTGAACGCCGCCCACTGTGGCATTTCGGCGATGTGACTGGCCAACCGGCCCATGGTCATCGATTTCTCATGCGGCTTCCAGGCGAACTTCTCTTCGGGTACGCATTCGAGGATGGCGCGGGTGTTCGTCATCTCCTGGTCGAATTCGGGGAGCAAGGTTTCGCTGATTGTCATCTTTACCTCGGAGGAATTGCCTCGGGCCGCCAGAATAGCATGAACAGGCGAGTAGAATGGTGAACAGCGCAGTCATGTCCAGGCAGTCCGTCCGGGTCCAGATCTTTAATCAAAGTTATTCGCTTCTCGTCGACGGCGATCCGCAGGAGACCCACGAGATCGCGCACCAGATCGACGAACTGATGTTCACGATCTCAAACCGCACGTCCTCCGGGGATTCGACCCGCGTGGCCGTTCTCGCCTGTCTGCATCTGGCGGATCAGTTACGCGCGGCGGAGAAACAATTGCAATCGTTCGAAGACAAATCGGAGCGATTCGCTTTGCTGCTCGAAGAAGCCATCGAGCACTCGTAAATAAAGACCACCCTTAATAAAAAAACGCCCCCTGTAAACTGGCCTTCATGTCTCGCATGCTCGATGAGATCCGCCAGCAACCCGAAGCGCTTGCCCGAACCCTTGCCTCCGAACTGCGGCACATCGAGAAATTCCGCGCATTGTTAGCCCGGAAGAAGCCCCGTCTGGTAGTTCTGGTGGCGCGTGGGACATCCGACAACGCCGCACAGTTCGGACGCTATCTGATCGAAATTACGACCGGGATCCCGGTTTCGCTGGCAGCCCCGTCGGTTCACACAATCTATGGCGCGCGCATGAATTATAAAGACGTGCTGGTGGTGGCGCTTTCGCAATCGGGCGAATCGACCGACACCAATGAGGTGCTTGAAGAGGCGCGCAGAACGGGCGCCGTGACGGTTGGCATCTCGAATCAGGCGCGCAGCGCTCTGGCCGGGATCGCGGAGCACGTGTTCCTCGTCCGGTCCGGACGCGAAAAAAGCGTTGCGGCGACGAAGACTTATACCGGACAGCTGATGATTCTGTATCTGCTGGCGTATGCGCTGGGCGCGAAGATCCGGATTGCGGATCTGGAGGCGATCCCCGACATGGCCGGAAGCGCTTTGACCCTCGAGGCGGAGGTCGGCGCGATGGCGGAACGTTATCGCTTCATGCATCACGCGGCCGTGGTGGGGCGCGGCTTGAACTATGCGAGCGCGTTCGAGTTCGCGCTAAAGCTGATGGAGACTTCGTACATCGTTGCCGAGCGTTTTTCATCGGCCGATTTCCTGCATGGCCCGATAGCGATGGTGGAGCCCAACTTTCCCGTTTTCCTGTTCACCCCTTCCGGGCCCACGTGGCCTTCCATGCAGGAAATGCTGACCCGGCTGCGCGATTTGAAAGCGGAAACGGTGGTGATTACGGATCGGCGCAATCTGGCGGCGGCGAACCTCGCATCGCGCGTGATTTCGATTCCGGCGCGTATTCTTGAGATCTATTCGCCGATCCCGTACATTATCCCGGCGCAGTTATTCGCGGCGGCACTGGCGATGGAAAAGAATCTGGATCCCGACCGGCCCCGCGCCTTGAGCAAAATTACGCGAACGCTTTAAACCGTCCACAAAACCAAGCAATTGCCGAGCCGCGACCGTGAGGGAGCAGTACCGATCAGCCAGAACAACCACAGCCACTGACCGAACCCTGAACATTGTGTGGCGCACGCTCTCAGCGTGCCGTGTCCGCACTCATCCGGACACCTGTGCTGAGGCACGGAAATCGTCGAGAAGAGTATCGACGCGGCACGCAGGGTGCGTGCGCCACGCCCTTCAGTTGACTTTCAGTCGTTAAATTGCAAAGACTTTATGTCTATTCGGTGGAAGAAACGATGCGAGAATCGGTCTGAAACTTACGGTATTCGGTGAACGTGAGTTCCTGCTCCGCATTCACCTTTCGCAGCATCAGCAAACGCGCCGACGCTTTGAGTAAGATTCGCTTCGGCGCCCAGACATCATCGTTCACGCGCATCATCTCGTAAGTGAGGTGCGTGCCCGCGGCCACGCGCGCCAGAAGCCATCCGAGCGAAAACGGCTTGAGAACATCCGCTTCCACTCTGACCCAGTTGGAATCGTTCTTGTCGATCCAGAGTTTTCCTTCGACGTTGTGAAGAATGCCCCGAAACTCGCCGTGGTATCCCGGCCGCGGCGTTGCCGAGATCTCCCACGCGGGACGGCCATCGATCACGGTGTCGGCGAGAAGGCCGAAATCGTAGGCGTTGGGAATATCTTTGAACTGCGCACGTTGTTTGGCCCGGTCGCGTTCGGCGGCCGCGGCGCGATCGAGCTTCGCCTGTTCCCGTCGCGCTTCGCTCAAGGGAACCGGCTTGTCGTCTTTCTCGAGCGGATGGAAATATCTTTTCCCGGCGATGTATAAAACCTCATCGACCGTGCTGTGAACGGATTTCACGCGGCCCGCGCCATCCAGCTCCCGAATCTCGTCGCGCAGCTTGTAGGTGTAATCGCGCGCGAGGCGATCGCTGTGATCGTCCGCTGCGACAGCGCGCGCGACGATCGAACGCGCGTCCTGTGCTGTACAGGGCTTTGCAATAAAGATGGAGACGCCGGTGAACAGCAGCAGCGCGGCCACTCGCATACTTTTATTTTCGCCGATACGGACGGTACACTGCTTGCTTGACGGCAAAGATCCACATTGTTACGACCGGAGGCACCATCGAGAAGATTTACTCCGAACAGACCGGCCAGGTGGAGAATCTCACGGCGAAGATCGACCGTTACCTGCACCAGCTCCGTTTGCCGGACGCGCAGATCGATGTGACGCCGCTGATGAACAAGGACAGCCTCGAGATGACCGAGGAGGATCGCGAGATTGTGCTGGCGGTGGTGAAGGAGAAAGTGCGCGATGCACCGGTCGTGATCACGCATGGCACAGACACGATGGTCGTTACCGGCCGCCTGCTCAAGCAGCGACTGAGTGACGTGAAGTTTCCCGTGATATTAACCGGAGCGATGACGCCGCTGGGATTCGAACGGTCGGACGGCCTGCAGAATCTTACGGAGAGCTTGTTTGCGGCGCGCGTTCTGGCGCCGGGTGTGTGGATCGTGATGCACGGCCAGGTCTTCGACGTGGACCACGCGCGCAAAGACCGCGAACACGCGCGCTTTGTCGTTACTGAGCCCGTCGTTACTGAGCCTGAGGCGAAGTGATCTGAATTTCGGCCGTGGCGTTCTGCCAGTCCGGGAGCTCGTACATTTTAAGCTTGGTCTTGAGCGGCTCCGTCAGCTCTTTGGAATCGTCCGGGCCAATACTGTCAACCTTGAAGTTGAACGATCCGACCGAATCCTCTTCCGAGCGCGATGTGCTGGCCCAGAGCGTGACATTGGCGACAAGGTTATCGATCTCGGTACCGGAGTGGTTGATCACAACGAACTTCGCGACGGGGCGCTTGTTGTCGGTCATCAGCCGGATTCCGACTACCTCGACATATTTCTGTAGTGGATTACTGACCTTCTGCTTCGATGCGGCGGACGGGCTTTCGAGCCCCGCTTTTTCCGCCGGATTGCTGCCGCCGGAGCGCTCCACGTAGTAGTAAATCCCTCCCCCGACCAACAGAAAAGCAACCGCGAATCCAACAACCATGAGCCATAAAGGGGGCGCGGATCGCTCTGGCTGCGGCGCCCAGGCTGCCGGGGGCTTTTGCTGATACTGGGGTGGGTATTGCGGTTGCGGCGGTGCATATTGTTGCGGCGCATACTGGGGCGGAGGCTGCAGTGGCGGCGCGTACTGCGGAGGTGGCGGAGCCGCGGCTTGATATGCAGGCGGGGCTGGAGACGGCGCCTGCCAGGCCGGTGGCGCTTGCGGCGGTGGAGCTTGGGGCGGTAGAGTTTGCCAAGCCGGTGGCGCTTGCGGTGGTGGAGGCTGTTGTGGCGCCGGCTGTTGCGGTAAAGCCTGCTGCCAGGGATTCGGCTGCGTCTCGGGAGAATAGACAGGCACCGGAGGCGCCAGGGCCGCAGCGGCAGCTGCTGCCTTTGCTTGTTCGGCGCAGTTCGGGCAGTCTGTTTGGGAAGGCGGAACATCCCTTCCGCATTGGGGACATATCCAGCTGAACATTGTTTAATTCCACTGTATACGAACCGGGAGCGTTGTGCCGCGCAGCCGGTCGACTGTTACAAAGGTTCTGTTGGCTCTCGAATTCCTTACTCGCGGCGCGGTGAATCCAACACGGGTGGCACTATTTCCGGGAGCGTGGAATCCGCCGACGGCGGCGCATCTCGAAATCGCCCGTGCGGCGCGCGCGCATGCGGACGAGGTGATCTGGGTAGTGCCTCGGGCTTTCCCTCACAAAGATTTCGAAGGGGTGAGCTTCGATGCTCGCTGCCGGATGCTTGCGATGCTGGCTCAAAACGGTAATGAGCCGGGGTTTTCCGCGGCCGTTTCCGAGGCCGGGCTCTATATCGGGATTGCGGATGAGGCCCGCGAGTTTTTCGGGCCGGAAGTGGACATCACGCTGGTCTGCGGACGCGACGCAGCCGAGCGGATGGCCACGTGGGACTACGGCACCCCCGGAGTTTTCGACGAATTGTTGCGGCGTTACCGCGTGCTGGTGGCGGCGCGGCAGGGGGAATACCAGCCGGCCGGGCATCACAGCGACAGAATCTCCCGGCTGCCCATGGAAGCGGACTGGGATGAAGTCTCGTCCTCGGTGGTCCGGCGCAGGATTGCAAATGGCGAGGATTGGCGAGCGCTTGTGCCCCCGGTACTCGCATCGATGATTCAAAATCTTTACTGAGGAACACGTTTATGAATGAGCGGGAACGGCGGTTGGCGGCGGATCATCTGGCAGCGAGTCAGGATCGGCTGCTCGGCCTTGTGGACGGCCTCACGGCGGAACAGTGGACTTTCCAGCCGGGCGAAGGACGCTGGTCGATCGGCGAGTGCCTGGAGCATGTCATGCGGGTTGAGAATCGCATCCTCGGCCTCATCGGAAAGAAGCTCGAAGGTCCGGCGGAGCCTCGAACGCAGGACTCGGCCCAGGAAAAGGACGCGGTGATCGCAAAGATGGTTCCCGATCGGACCAGCCGCCGGGAAGCTCCGGAACCGGTGAGACCCATCGGGCAATTTGTCGACACGAGCGAATTACTCGCGGAATTCCAGAAGACGCGGGCGCGCACCGCGCAGTTTGTGGCCGATACCGAAGCCGATCTGCGGAGTTATTTCGTGCCACATCCCGCCTTCGGAGACCTCGACTGCTACCAATGGCTTCTGGTGCTGGGTCTGCACGGCGAGCGCCATGCACGGCAGATTGAAGAGATCAAGGCAGACTCGGCGTATCCTCGTTGTACATAGCGGGTTGTACATAGCGGTGATGTAAATAGCAGCAGGCAAGCCATCCCCAACCCCAGAATCAGCCATGACGCAGGTTCGGCGGCTGGCGCGGTGGGGACAGGGCCCGTTCCGTTCACCGTCAAATCGAAACCGAAAATCCTTGCGCCCGCGCCAGTGAATGAGTTGTTGATCTGGAAACTGCATGACACGATCGTTAGTTCGAGATCGGTGATTGTATCGCCGGGAAATAGCGGGCGGGGAAGGGCAATATCGAAATCGTGACTTGCACTATTTCCAAACCCGGTGCCATTTGGAAAATACTCCAACAGCGTGGCGTCGGCTTCAATAAGAGTTACTGCCTGGCCGAAATTCTCTGTTGCCGAATCGAGAGTGAAGACCAATCCAACTGAATTCGCCGATAGTATCGGATCGAACAGCATCGCGCACTGAGATCCGCCAGGGCAACTGGACCCGAGTGCCGTTACAAACAGGGTTAGCTGAAGGGAATCGTCCGGCATCAAGCCTGCAGGCCCGGCGAACCCAAAACCGGAATTCCAGGTAGCAAGCGTAGTCGCATGGCTAGCCATCGCCGCAGCGCTCATCAGGCACAGTGCCGAGAGAACGATTCGGACTTCCTGCACTGAAACCTCCATCCCGTGTACTGCCGCACGGTCATCCCGTCGCTGGGTGTCTATCGGCTGTGGCTTTGAAGAACTGTAGACTCGTGAAGGACTGTAGACTCGGGGGGCATCTCGGAAGCGGTCGCAGGCGCGCACTCTTCGCTCCGCCCTTGACACAAGGCGATACTCTCGGCGATTATGACGACAAATCTTTGACTGCGGGAGTGTGCCATGGACGAACAGATCAGTGTCGAAACGATCGCCAGCCCCTCGCGGCGCGCCTTCCTGTCGACGGTCGCGGCGGGGCTCGGCGGATTGACGATCGCGCCAGGCACGCCCGCCCGTGCCGCCATCGTGCATACCGATTTTTCGACGCTTCCGCCCTACGGTAACGGCACCATCCCCGCCGGCATCCGCTCGCGCCAAATCGCAAACGTGAACGGCATGACCGTGCACATCCTGGAGGCAGGTTACGAAACGCCCGGCCGTCCGGCAGTCTTGCTCCTGCATGGTTTCCCGGAACTCGCCTATAGTTGGCGCAAAGTGATGCCGTCTCTGGCGGCCGCCGGCTATCACGTGATCGCCCCCGATCAGCGCGGCTACGGCCGCACCATCGGCTGGGACGATTCCTACGACGCCGATCCCGATCCGTTCCGCATTCTCAACATGACGCGAGACGCCATCGGGCTCGTCTACGCGCTGGGCCATCGCTCGGTGGCGATGGTGGTCGGGCACGACGCCGGCGCGCCGGTCGCGTCGTGGTCGGCGCTCATCCGGCCGGATATTTTCCGCTCGATCACGATCATTAGCTCGCCCTTTGAAGGCGCGCCTTCGCTGCCCTTTGATACAGCGCCCTTAGACACAGCCAAAGCCGCTCCCCTGCCGCGCCCGGCGATCACGGACGACGAGCTTGACGCCGAGCTCGCAAAGCTCAACCCGCCGCGGAAATATTATCAGAACTATCAGCGCACCCGCGGTGCCAACGACGACATGCTGCATGCCCCGCAAGGCCTGCACGCCTTCTTCCGCGCCTATTACTTCTACAAGAGCGCCGACTACAAAGGGAACAATCCCCATCCCCTGAAGGCGCGCACCGCCGCGGAGATGGCGCAGATTCCGAATTATTACGTGATGGAGAAGGACAAAGGCATGGCGGCGACCGTTGCCCCATTGATGCCCTCGGCGGATTACATCGCGAATTGCAAATGGCTGACCGAACCCGAGGTCGATGTGTACGCGACCGAATACGGCAGGACCGGTTTCACCGGCGCGCTGCAGGGCTATCGCGTGCGGCGGGGCTCAGATCCCCGAAGTATCGCCGAGATGCACACTTTTTCGGGCCGCACCATAGACGTGCCCTCTCAGTACATCGCGGGAAAAAGCGATTGGGGCGTCTATCAAACGCCGGGTGCGGTCGACAAGATGCGCAATAGCGCCTGCACGCATATGGTGGGATTTCATCTTCTCGATGGCGCCGGACATTGGGTGCAGCAGGAGCAGCCGGAACAGGTAAGCGCACTGCTCATCCAATTCCTGCGCGATTACGCAAAGCCCTGATCGCACTCCGCAGACGCCGCAGATGCAGGCTGGTCGATGAAGAGTTGTGGAGGGAGGCTGATCGGTTTCAATTCTTCGGTGTCAATTCTTTGTTCGCGAAGACCCGGAAGACGTGATATTCTCTGCAAAGGAGTCAGCCAATGGAGCCAACGAAACCGAAACTGCCGAGTGAGGCGATACAACTCTACAATCTGTTTATTCATGGTGAGATCAGTCGCCGTGACTTTATAGACGGCGTACAGCGATTTGCGGTAGGTGGTCTGGCAGTGGCAACGATTATCGATGCGTTGATGCCGAACTACGCCCTGGGCCAACAGGTGTCCAAAAGCGATGACCGGATCAAGGCCACATACGAGACCGTCCCGTCGCCCCAGGGGAACGGAACCATTAAGGGATATCTCGTGCGTCCTGTCAGTGCCGACACACGATCCGAGACACTAACGAAATTGCCCGGTATTATCGTCGTCCATGAAAACCGAGGTCTGAATCCTCATATCGAGGACATTGCGCGGCGGTTCGCCCTCGCGAACTTTATGGCGTTTGCGCCGGACGGGCTCACCTCTATGGGCGGGTTCCCTGGTGACGACTACAGAGGCGGCCAGATGTTCGCCAAGATCGATCGCAATAAGATGACCGAGGATTTCGTGGCCGCCGCGGTGTGGCTGAAATCACGCCCCGATTGCACGGGCAAGATCGGCGCCACCGGTTTCTGTTATGGTGGCGGCATGTCCAATACCCTGGCCGTCCGGCTGGGGCCCGATATTGCGGCCGCGGTGCCGTACTACGGCGCGGTTCCCCCCAAGGAGAATATTGCGAAGATCAAGGCGGCGGTTCTGGTCCATCACGGGGAACTCGACAAGCAACTGGCCGCGACCTGGCCGGCGTATGACATGGCCTTAACCGCCGCAAACGTTCCGCACGAAGGCTATATTTACCCTAATTCCGTTCACGGCTTCAATTGCGATGCGACGCCGGAACGGTACAACAAAGCCGCGGCTGAACTGGCCTGGCAGCGTACGATTGCCTGGTTCGACAAATACACGCGTTCTGCTTCGCAGGTATAGCCGGAACGCAGGCGAAAACGCCTACTCCACAATAGGACTCAACTTATGACTTGTGTGGAGTAGGCCTTTGGCCTGCGCTTTTGCAGCGGGTCGCCCTCCTATTTCGCGGTCATGTGAGGGGCGTCCTGCTCGTTTTCACAGATGTTTTCGATCAACTCGGTGTCGGGCTGCAGCGCGAAGTCGAAACCGAAGGTCCAGGGACGCGTGAAGACGTTCGGGTCCTCGATAGTAACGTCCAGATGCATGCGTCCGAAGTTGACGCGGTGAAACCGCTCAGTCGTATGAAGGGCCTCCGTGTAAGGGATGCCGCTGTCGTCGAGCCAGCCGTAGTCGAGCCAGCTGCCGATCTTAAATCCGCGCGTATCGACCACCAGTGTGTCGCCATTCCAGGCGCCAACTGAATAACCGAACCAGGCGGGAACGGGTTTATCGGGATGTTTGCGCCCATCGGTGTGAATCTGCCGATAGAAGTTGAACTCCTCTTCGAGAATCACGGTCAGGCGCGGCGTGTAGACAAGCTTGAACGGCCCAAAGAAAAGCGAGTCCGGGACGGTGTGGGGCAGGCAGCGTCCCGAGGGCCGTCCCGTTCCCATGTCCACGTCATAGCGTTTGTCCCAGATGGCCTTGGCAAAGGGTTTCAAAGGGACCTCGAAGTCCGGCGGAAGGTTGTGGCGCAAGCCTCCGCGTCCGTTGCCGTTCGGCCGTTGCAGCGGGGGACGCACCATCAGCCAGATGCCGGAGAGGTCGGGCTTCCCATCGACGGCCTTCGGCGTCGGGGCGTTCAGGTCTGGCTCGCCTTTGGCGGTGCGAGGCGTGTCGGGCAACGGGATTTTGATCCACTGCGCTGAACCGATCGTGCTTATCGTCAGCAAGAGCGCGGCCAGGCTTACGATCCTGGGCTGGGGCATATTGATCCAAGTCATACCTGAGCCAGAATACTCCTTTTTGCCTGCCGCGCAACCGTCGGAGCCAGGGGGCCGCGCGGCGGAGCGCCCTCGATGTACTCCATGACGAGGTAATCCGGACCGATATCGTACAGTGTGCAGATATTGGCATGGTTGAGTGCGGCGACTGCGCGCGCCTCGCGCAGGAACCGGCCGGAAAATTCGTTACCGCAGAACTTTATGGCGACAAGACGGTCGAGCCGAGTGTCACGGGCCTTCCACACCTCTCCCATGCCGCCTTTACCGATGAGCGAGATGAGCTCATACGGGCCGAATTTATCGCCGGGCTTTCGTCGCATGAGACTGGGCTGGATCGCTTCAATCCACTATATAGTCACGCTTGGCAGTGGCCTGTTCCCGCCTCAATCCTGCCTACGCGAAAGTGCATTTCAGCCTTGTGGACGGATCACTCCTGTAATACGCGCTACTCGGAAGCTATCCGACCCTTCGATCCTGCCAGAATCAGCTTCAAGAGTAACTGAGGGTGGCCGACAGCCATTACATTCTCCAGAGCCAGATCAGTTCGAGCTACGAAGAAGGCTCGCCCGATGGCTATGAGATCGCGTATGAATCGGAGCATGAACCTGACGTTGTATCACAGGCCAAGTTCCTGATTCTGTGGGGTGACGGAGTTTTGGCGACGGACGAGGGTGCGGGACCACCACGTCAAGGCTGTCGGTTTCCGCGCAGCACAGGTTCACTTAAGGCCGAGGAGGCGGGCAGGATTTTGCTTGGTCATCATATCGATTTCGGCCTGGCTGAAGCCCGATTTTGCGAGGACAGCCATAGCAGTTTGAAAGGCCTGCGCATAGTTCACCCTGCCAGGCTGGCCGAGATCGGTGCTCATCACTACGTTTGCCGGACCGAGCGCTCGAATGTCCGCAAGTTTCTGCGGGCCGTAGTCCATGAC
>JBEKTF010000054.1:0-29410 GCA_049516355.1 Bryobacteraceae bacterium
CTAATCAGAGCGCGACCCAGTGGATGAACCCGGCGGCGTTTACCACTGTCGTTCCGGGGACATACGGCAATCTGGGATACAACAACATGAAGGGGCCGGGTGAATTGCAGGTCAACATGGCGATTTCGCGGACCTTCACGGTTCGGGAGAAGAAGACGCTTCAGATCCGCGCGGAAGCGTTCAACCTTCTGAATCATCCGAATTTAGCAACACCGAACGCCACTCCGCTCTCGGCGTCTTTTGCAACGTCAGCTACGAATACCGCGAACTTCGGCGCGATCATTAGCGATATCAGCGGTAACAACGGCCTCGCGGGCGGCGATCCCCGCATCCTCCAGGTGGCGATGAAATTCGTCTTCTAGCCCCTCGAAGGACTAGGCGGCGCGTCTAATTCGGCATTGCCGGTACCGCGAATATTATAAGGAACACGTAAACCCGCGCTTGGGTCCAGAGGGATCCAATGCGGGTTTACGCTTTTAGTGCCGTACTCTACGACGCTCCGGATGCACCCCAAGTCCCATGCAAATCAATCACTTCTGCTTATGGTACACCGACATCAATCAGTTTTTCTTATCAATCCAGTCAAAAAAACTATTGGACTGAATGACAAAACGAAAAATATGATTGTTGACGATCAGGGAAAGGAGTTTTTCAGGGAATGAGTGATGTTTCGAAACGTGTTTTGCTTGGAATAGTTTTTTCGGTACTTTCGTGTTCATCGATTTGGGCGCAAGCCTCCACGGGACAGATCACAGGCACTGTTCGGGATGCGTCCGGCGGTGCGGTTCCGGGGGCTGAGGTAAAAGCGACCCAGACTGCGACGGGTGCTGCACGGACCGTCACAACCGGCGCACAGGGCGATTACACACTGGCAAACCTTCCCATTGGCCCGTACCAGCTCGAAGTCACAAAAGAGGGTTTCAACAAGGCCGTTCAGACCGGCATTATTCTCAACGTGGATAGCAATCCCAACGTGGACATAGCGCTGAAGGTCGGAAGCGTCAGCGAACAAGTCACGGTCGAAGAGAATGCCTTACAGGTGGAGACGCACAGTACCGGCGTCGGTACCGTGGTCACGAACCAGCAAGTCGCTGAAATGCCCCTCAACGGGCGGGACCCGCATGAGTTGATCTTCCTCGCGGGTATGTCGACCTTTCCCGGCCAGGGAAATATCAATACCGTCCGGAACTATCCGACGGTCATCGTATCCGTGGCGGGCGGCCAGGGAAATGGCATATCTTATCTTCTGGACGGCGCGATTCACCAGGATCCTTACAACAATTTGAGCCTTCCTTTACCGTTTCCGGATGCGCTGCAGGAATTCAAGGTTGAGAGCAGTTCGCTGACGGCCCAGTATGGGTTCCACGCGGCCGCGGCGGTCAATGCGGTCACCAAGTCCGGCAACAACGAATACCATGGCGATCTGTTCGAATTTCTGCGCAATGGCGACATGAACGCGCGGGACTTCTTCGGGACCGTGCACGACAGTCTGAAGCGGAATCAGTTCGGCGGGGTTGTGGGCGGGCCGGTGTTGCCTCGCTTCCGCAATAAGCTGTTCTTCTTCGGCGGCTATCAACGCACCTCCAACCGGTCCAATCCGAATCAGGGCATTGCTTTCGTTCCCACGCCCGCCGCACTCAACTCCGGCGACTTCACGAGTCTTACCTCGGCAGCGTGCAACGGTGGCACGGCGGTAACTCTGAAGGCCTCCGCCGGATTCGTCAACAACATGATTGCCCCGTCCCTGCTGAATCCAGTGGGCGTGGCCATCGCTAAAACGTTTCCGGTGTCTACCGATCCCTGCGGGAGAGTGACCTTTGGACTGGTCACCAACTCGGACGAAGACCTCTATGTGGGAAAAGTCGATTATCAGATCAGCGACAAGAACTCCTTTTTCTCGCGTTTCACCGTGGCGCATTTGAATCAGGCCAACAGTTATAACGGGGGCGACGGGCTTACGATCAACTCCTATGGCGTAGACGACCTGGATTACACCCTCGCTTTCGGAGACACCTACCTGTTCACCTCCAACCTGGTGAATTCGTTCCGCGTCGCCGCGAGCCGGACCAATATCGTGAAAGTGCCGGACACTTACGGCGACTGGTCCAACTTCGGCGCAAACGTAACGAACATTCCCAACACTACCATCGCCATCGTGGCCGGATCCGACTTTACTATCGGCGGCGGCCCCTCTTCGCCGGGCCAATCGCATAACGGACCCAATCCGTCGGTCAGCAACGATGTGAGCTGGGTGAAAGGCACGCATCAATTCACCTTTGGCGGATCGATATATTTCCAGCAGATGAACTACTATTCCGGCGTAAACGCAAACGGCACTGCCACGTTCACGGGATCGAACACGGGTAGTATTCTGTCAGACTTCCTGCTCGGGGCACCAACGTCATTTACCCAGGGCGCCCTGTTTGGGTTCTATGACCGGCAGTGGTACGCGAGCCTCTACGCACAGGACTCCTGGAAGATAACCCCGCGCCTCACGCTTAATTACGGAGTCCGCTGGGAGCCGTACACTTCGATCTACAACGCATACGGCCAGTTTATCCATTTCGATCCCGCCAACTTCTATGCGGGTACCAAGAGCCAGGTATATGTGAATGCGCCGGCCGGGGATGTCTTTCCCGGGGATCCCGGTTACGCATGCGGCAACAGTTCCAACTGCAACGATTGGCACAAGTTTCTGCCCCGCATCGGGCTTGCCTGGGATCCCAAGGGCGATGGAAAGATGACCGTTCGCGCCGCGTTCGGCCAGTACGAAGACAGATGGCACATGTTCGGGCCCAACCAGAACGAGTTCTCCGCGCCATTCGGGGGCAACCAGTCAGCCTCGGTCGGCGCGATAAACTCGCTTTCCAATCCGTGGGCGACCACCCCCGGCGGGAATCCGGTTCCGGCTATTTTGGCGGATTACAGTATCGGCCACTCCCAGCACACCGCGCCCTTCTTTGCGGGTAGCAGCGTCATGAGCATGCAGTTGCAGGATTATAAGCCGATGTACGTGAACCAATGGAACCTCAGCATCCAAAGGCAACTCGGACAGGATTGGCTGGTAAGCGTCAACTACCTGGGTAACAGCACGATTCACATGATCACTTCCGAGGAGATCAATCCGGGCGTTTACCTGGGGCTTGGATCCTGCACCCTGCCCAATGGCGCCACTGCCAACCCCTGCTCCACCGCGGCAGCCTCCAACTTAAACCTCCGGCGTGTCTATTCTCTGGCGAATTTCGCGCAAGGGCAGTATCTGGACGGCGGCATCGGCCAGCAGGATAGCGGCGGCACGGGCAGCTATGAAGGCCTGTACCTGTCGGCGAACAAAAGGTTGAGCAAAAATACTTCACTGCTTGTGAATTACACTTGGGCGCATTGCCTCAGTGTCCCCTACGATCAGCAGACCACTGCTTCCGGCGTATTGCCCAACGTTCCTATCGGTGGCGTCAGCCCTGTTAACGGCGTCGGGTATCCGAGTGGAGATCGCAATCTCTTTAAGAGCAACTGCCTCGGATCGGATATCCGCCAGTCGCTTGGTCTGAGCGGGGTGGCGACATCACCGAAATTTTCCAATACGTGGGCGCGGCGGCTGGCCAGCGACTGGCAGGTCGCTCCCATCATGTATATCCGCTCGGCCCAATTCTTCACCGTCACCAGCGGTGTGGATAACGCTTTGACCGGGGAGGCGGGCCAGACCCCGAATTACAACGGGTTGAGTCCGTATGCCGCTAACCAGACCCCGAACCAGTGGCTGAATCCGGCGGCATTTACCACCCCCGCTCCGGGGACGTACGGCAATCTGGGATACAACAACATAAAAGGACCGGGTGAACTGCAGGTCAACATGGCAGTTTCGCGGACCTTCACGGTTCACGAGAAGATGACGCTCCAGATCCGCATGGAAGCGTTCAATATTTTGAATCATCCGAATTTCACCCCGCCCAACTCCACTCCGACCGCGTCGTCTAATGCGGTCGCGCCTACGAACTCCGCGAGCTTCGGGCAGATCATCAGCGATATCACCGGCAACAGCAGCATCGCCGGGGGAGGCGATCCCCGCATCCTGCAGGCGGCGATGAAGTTCGTCTTCTAGTCGATCAAGGGGTTCGGCGGCACATCAGTAAGTGCCGTGAAAATAGATTGTTACACCGACCCGCGCCTGGGTTCAAATGAATGCAGGCGCGGGTTTTCTCTTGTGGGATGGAACGCGCGGCCGCTTCTAAAGCCGGGCCACGGGATTCCATTGGCCGCACAATTGGCGTATACTTGCATGGACTTGAGAAATTCGGGGGAGTGAGGAAAGGTTTTCGCCCGCGCATTTTTACGATCGGGATTCGACTGGTCGGGACAGGTGCCGGCGCGGTACGCCAACAAGGTATAAGCCATATGGAATTACGCCAGTTGCGATATTTTCTGGCGGTTGCTGAAGATTTGCACTTTACGCATGCGGCCGAACGCCTGCATGTCGCGCAACCCGCTCTCAGCCAGCAGATCAGCCAGTTGGAGCGCGAGGTCGGTGCCAAACTCCTCGAACGCACAAGCAGAAGCGTCATTCTGACGTCCGCCGGCGAGGTGTTTCGAAAACGGGCGACCATCGCGATTGAACAGCTGGAGCGGGCTGCAGCGGATGCGGGAACCATCGGGCGCGGGGAAGCCGGCATCATCTCTGTTGGTTTTGTCAGCGCAGCCGTTTTGAACATACTGCCAATCATGTTGCGCTGGTTTCGTCAGGAAACCCCCGCTGCAGTTGTCGACCTTCGTGAGCTGGAGCCGTCCGAACAAATCGAATCCATTCGGCAGCGGCATCTCGATATTGGTTTATTGCATGCCAGTATTGAGGCCTCCGAACTTGCATCGATGGTCATTGTCCGGGAGAAACTCATCGTCGCGCTGCCCGAGAACCATCCCGCTGCCTGTAAAGAGCAGATTGAATTGCGGGCCTTGTCGAAGGAAACGATTCTCCTTCCCCGCCGCCACACGTTCCCTGGTTTCTATGAACTTGTGATCCACGCCTGCCAGAAAGAGGGCTTTGAGCCCGCGTGCCTGCAGCCGACGAATCTGCTCCAAACCGCGGTGGCGCTCGTGGCCGGCGAACTGGGAATTGCCCTCGTTCCGGAATCGTTCTGTCACAATCTGCACGTCTCAGGCGTTATCTATAAGCCTCTTGCGGAGCCTGCGCCCGTTGCCGAGATGATCGCCGTATGGCGCGAGGACAACGAGTCTCCGTTGCTGACGACGTTTCGGAATGGGCTGACCAGGGTGGTTCGTGAAGGATTTCTGGCGCATAGGCGGGCCGCCTGATTACGCCGTGATAACCTATTTGCTTTGCGGCTTCTTCTTTAAACAGCCGCGCGAGATTGACCAGAGGTTTTCAAACTCCCGCGGAACTCAGCTCACATAGTATATGGCAACAACTCATGCATTAAATCAGCGCACGGCGAGGGAAGCTCCGGAAGCCTCCGTCACTCCCGCGCACGATATCAACCGCTCATTGCCGCTGCTTGCGCTGCTGATGGCGGGCAGTGGGTGCGCGGCGCTGATTTACGAAATCGTCTGGCTGCAGTTGCTCCAGCTCGTAATCGGCTCCTCCGCTATCTCTCTGGCGCTCCTGCTGGCGGCCTATATGGGTGGTCTATGCCTCGGCAGCGCGATCTTCTCCCGCGTGATCTCGCCCCGCCACCACCCTTTGCGCGTCTATGCGTTCCTGGAACTGGGCATCGGTCTTCTGGGGGTTCTGGCTCTGTTCGGAGTGCCTCTTATTGGCCGCCTTTATCTCGTGGGCGCGACACAAGGAATGTTCGGTCTTGTTTTGCGAGGCCTTGTCGCCGCCGTATGCCTGCTGCCGCCCACGCTCCTGATGGGTGGGTCGCTGCCTGCACTGGCGAGATGGGTCCAAACGACTCCGAAAGGAGTGTCGTCTTTTGGAACGTCATGGGTCGGCCTTCTCTACAGCGCCAACATCGCCGGGGCCGTCTTTGGATGCCTGTTCGCGGGATTTTATCTGCTGCGCATCTACGACATGGCCATCACGACCTATGTGGCCGCGGCAATCAATCTGGTAGTGGCCGGGCTGAGTTTCGCATGGGCCGCCCGCCATATGCATGTTCCCGTGAACGAAACGCCGGAACGTGCTGCTATCCCTGTTCGCGGCGTGAAGTTGATCTACGTGGCGATTGCGCTATCGGGCATGGGCGCTCTGGGCGCGGAGGTGGTCTGGACTCGCCTCTTAGGGCTTCTGCTCGGTGGAACCACCTACACCTTCTCCATCATTCTCGCCGTATTTCTTGTAGGTCTATGGGGTGGCAGCAGCGCCGGTTCTTTCCTCTCGCGTCGTGGTAAAGATGCGCGAATGGCGCTTGCAGGTTGCCAGATTCTTCTTGCACTCGGCATCGCCTGGACTGGCTACACGCTCGCGCATTCTCTGCCGTATTGGCCAATCGACCCGTGGCTGTCACTCGATCCCTGGTTCAACTTTGAAATCGATCTCGTTCGCTGCGTCTGGGCCGTCTTTCCCGCCGCGTTCCTGTGGGGCGCCAGCTTCCCTCTCGCGCTTGCGGCCGCCGCGGGGCCGGAGGTTGACCCGGGACAACTGGCCGGTGAGGTCTACGCCGCAAACACAGCCGGTTCGATTCTGGGCGCTCTGCTATTCAGTCTCATCGTGATTCCCGACCTCGGGACGCGAAACTCTCAACAGTGGCTGATCGGTATATCCGTCGCGGGCGCGATCGTCGCTCTAGCTGCTGTTCGCCGCATTCCTCGTGCACACCTGGCAGGCATGGCTGCGGCTTCCATCGCCCTCGGCATAGGGCTGATGGGGACCATATCCGAGGTTCCATGGGAGATGGTCGCCTACGGCCGCCGCATCGCGCCCACAATGCGTGCCATGGATCTGTATAAGAATCGCCCGATGACCGTGCTGTTCCGCGGTGAAGGAATCAGTTCGTCGGTGCTGATCGCGGAAGGCGGCGGATCGCGGCACTTCTACGTGAGCGGCAAGGCGGAGGCGTCAACCGCAATCCTCGATATGCGCCTCGAGCGCTTGATGGGACACCTTCCCGCTCTAATCAACCCTGATCCGAGTTCAGTTCTGGTTGTAGGTTTCGGCGCCGGAGTTACAGCCGGGTCGTTCGTCACTTACCCGGATGTCAAACGTATCGTGATCTGCGAACTGGAGCCCTTCATTCCGCCGGCTTCAACCCAGTATTTCGGCAAGCAGAACTATGATGTAATGCACAACCCCCGCACGCAGATCGTTTACGACGATGCCCGGCATTACATCTTCACCACCCACGAGAAGTACGACGTCATCACCACGGACCCGATCCATCCGTGGATCAAAGGCACTTCGACTCTCTATTCGAAGCAGTATTACGAACTGGTCAAGGACCATCTGAATCCGGGCGGCGTGGTGGCGCAGTGGCTTCCGATTTACGATACTGACGCGGAAACGGTGAACATCGAGCTGGCAACCTTCTTCTCTGTCTTTCCAAACGGTACCGTCTGGAGCAACAGCATGAACGGAGAAGGTTACGACCTTGTTCTGCTGGGCCGGCAGAACGATAATGCGCCCATCAACGTGGATGACATCCAGCAGCGCCTGGATCGCCCCGATTACGCGCCCGTTGGAGCCTCTCTCGGCGACGTGGGAATTCACTCCGCCGTGGACTTCATTGCGACCTACGCTGGAAGAGCTTCCGACCTGGGATCAATGACAGTGAACGCGCCCATCAATGAGGATTTGAACATGCGCCTGCAGTATATGGCAGGCCTGGGGCTCAACTCGATGGCGTTCCCACAGATCTACCGGAACCTGCTCTCATATCGCAGATTCCCGGACGGCCTGCTGACCGGTGCAGCCTGGCGCATGGATTTGTTAAAGACTTTGCTCCGTCCGCCTTCGACGAAAAGTCGCTGAGCGCACCCGGCGTTTCTCTATATGAAGAAAACCATTCGGGCCGACCACGTAGGCAGTCTGCTTCGGCCCCCCGAACTCCTCCAGGCCCGCGAGGCCCATGCCGCGGGACGCTTGCCTCTCCACGCGCTTCGTGAAATGGAAGATGGCGCCATTCTCGGCGTGGTTCAGAAGCAGCGTCAGCTGGGGTTGGATATCTTCACCGACGGGGAGATGCGTCGCGGCTCCTGGCTTACCGATATGGCAGAGGCTGTCGAAGGCTTCGTGAGCGATCGGGTGAACATGAACTGGAAGGGCCCGCACGGTGGCATCGAGGCGAGCACAGCCAACGCTGTCGGCGCGAAACTGCACAAGGCCCGAAAACTGACAGGTGAAGAGCTTCCCACTCTGCAAAAGCTCGCTCCGGGTCAGTTCAAAATTACTCTTCCCGCGCCTTCGAATTTCATGCTGGCAAGTTATAAGCGAGGCCTTACGGATAAGTTTTATCCCACTTCCGCGGATCTGCTGCGGGATTTGGTGGAAATCATCCGCGACGAGGTCCAGTGGCTTGTCACGGCGGGCGTGACTTACATTCAGTTCGACGCGCCCTACTATTCCCACTACCTCGATCCTGAGCAACGAGCCGGAATGGAGCAGCAGGGGCTCGATCCGGATAACGAGCTTGAAACCGCGATTGCCGGAGATAACGCCGCGTTGCTGGCGATACCGAGGGACCGGGTTACTGTGGCGATGCATGTTTGCCGCGGCAATAGCCGGGGCAGATGGTACACCGTGGGTGGTTATGACATCATCGCGGAGAAGCTGTTCGGATCGCTGAATGTCGACCGGTTTCTCCTGGAGTATGACGACCAGCGCTCCGGTGGTTTCGAACCGCTGCGTCTGGTTCCGCGAGGCAAGACGGTCGTTCTGGGATTAATTACCACCAAGAACCCGAAATTGGAATCGCAGGACGATCTCCGCCGGCGCATTGACGCTGCCGCCCGATTTATTCCGCTCGAAAATCTCGCGCTGAGTCCACAATGCGGCTTCGCCTCGGTGGCCGCGGGTAATCCGATCTCAATCGACGATCAGTGGCGCAAATTGGAACTGGTCGCCGACACGGCCCGCAAAGTCTGGGGCGCGTCGCTCCAAAATAACTGAGCAAAGATGCCTGACTCGGTGCGCGTTGCGCTGGTCGGTTATGGCTTCGCCGGGCAGACGTTTCACGCGCCGCTCATCCGCTCCGTACCGGGATTGCAGTTGGCGGTAGTCGTATCCAGCAATCCGGATCGGGTGCGTAACGACATTCCCGAGGCTATCGTGGAACCGCGGCTGGAGCGTGCTCTTGACCATGAAAACATCGATCTCGTGGTGGTCGCCACGCCCAACCAGACTCACGTTCCGTTAGCCACCGCAACACTAGAGGCGGGCAAACACGTAACCGTCGACAAGCCATTCACAATAACCCTGGCGGAAGCCCGGTCTCTCGCGGAATTCGCTTCGGCGCGCGGGCGTATCCTCTCTGTGTTCCAGAATCGACGATGGGATAGCGACTTTCTTGCCGCGAAAGCGATCCTCGAAGACGGCCGCCTCGGCGACATCGTACATTTCGAATCCCACATCGACCGTTACCGGCCCATTGTTCCGGCCCGCTGGAGAGAGCGGCCCAGTCCCGGTGCGGGTCTTTGGTACGACCTTGGCCCGCATCTGGTCGATCAGGCGTTGCAGTTATTCGGACTGCCCTCGGCAGTTCTCGGGCAGCTCGCGCGCCAGAGAGTGGGCGCCGAGGTCGATGACTGGGCTCACGTGATCCTGGACTATGGTCGGCTGCAGGTGATCCTTCACGCGGCATCTCTTGCGGCGAATGCAGCACCGCGTTTCCTGATTCACGGAACCAAAGGGACCTGGACGAAGCTGCGAGCCGATGTCCAGGAGGACCAGGTTCGATCGGGTATGAAGCCCGGCTCGCCCGGTTGGGGAGAGGACCCCGACGCCGCTGTATTCTTCGACGGTCGAACAGGCCAAGCCACAGCGTTGCCCGCGCCTGCCGGCGATCATCGCCAATACTACATCGCGCTGCGGGATGCGATTCTCGGACGAGGCCCCAATCCAGTTACCCCAATTCAAGCGATCGCGGTAATGGCTGTATTGGAAGCCGCGGCGCTCCCGTCCGACGATCGGCGCGCCTTGCCTCTTACTCAGCACGAACGAACTCAGTGGGACGTGTCGTCACCGTTCGGGCAGACTGCGCGATAATTCGCAATCTGCGCCAACAGCCTCACCGCTCCGGTCGATTCGCCGCCAAAGTGTTGATTGTACGCGTTCTGTGATGGTCATGCGATTGCGATTTCGCGCGATATGCTCAACAGATCGCTCTGCGCATCGATCGCCTTGATTCTTTTTTGCTCGCTGGCGGCATTCGCCCAGTCGGGCGACACCACAACGGCCGGCACCCTGGTGGTAGGCAGCATACAGGATCCCTCTCAGATGGCCGTGATGAACGCCGAAGCGGAAATCAGGAATGCGAAAACAGGCTACCGGCAGAAGGTCGCGAGCGACGACAAGGGCGAGTTCCGCTTCACGAATGTCCCGCCGAACGCGATGTACGAACTGGTCATATCGGCCTCTGGTTTCGCCCCCATAAAAGAGCCGCTCGAGGTCCGTAGCTATCCCCTGAGTCTGACTTACAAGCTTCGTATGGCTGAGGTGTCGACGAGTGTGGACGTATCCGCCGCCGCGCCCGTAATCGATACCGATCCTTCCGCTCACGTGGATGCGGATTCCTCATCATTCATGAAACTGCCCGGATTCGATCCCGCGGCGGGGCTGAGCGGCATCATCAATAACAGCACCGGGGGAACGGCTTCGGACGCGAACGGGTTCTTCCATCCGCTTGGCGATCACGCCCAGGTCAGCTTCGTCGTGGATGGACAGCCGATCAGCGATCAGCAGAGCAAGGTCTTCTCCACGCAATTGCCCGCCAACGCGATCCAGAACATGGAACTGATTACCGGGGCGCCGAACGCCGAGTACGGAGACAAGTCCAGCCTGATCGTAAACGCCACAACGAAATCGGGATTAGGGGCGCACCCTTTCGGTAGTCTCGAAGCGGCCTGGGGCTCATTCGGTACTTATTCGGAAAACGGCACCTTCGGTTTCGGTAGCGCCAAGCTCGGTAATTTTATCGCTGTCGATGGGATCCGGACCGGTCACTTTCTCGATACGCCGGAGTTTCTTCCCATACACGATATCGGGAACAACGAGACAATTTTCGATCGGGTCGACTACAAGCCGAATGACCGCGATGTTTTTCATTTGAATCTCTTCGTGGCGCGCAACTGGTTCCAGGTTCCGAACAGCTACGATCAGTTGCCTCAGGATCAGAAGCAGCGTGTTCTCACGTGGAGTTTTTCCCCCGCCTGGCAGCGAACCATCGGCTCCGCGACACTGCTTACCGTCAACTCATTCGCGCGCCGGGACCAGGTGAACTATTACGGCAGCCGCGATCCGTTCGACGATAGCCCGGTCACCGAATCGCAGAACCGCTTCCTGACCAACTACGGCGTGCGGGCGGATCTCGCCACTTCGCATAAGAATCACAATCTCAAGTTTGGAACGCAGCTACAGCAGACACGTTTGCTCGAAAATTTTTCCATGGGTGTCACGAATCCGGATTTCAATCCTGTTTGCCTGGGTCCTGGTAGTATTCCCCTGTTACTGCCGAATGTAACGAATCCTGCCCAGTGCGCTGCCGCCAGCCCTGGCGCAGTTGCTAATCCAACGCTTCTTCCTGGCCTCGTTCCTTACGACCTGACCCGGGGCGGATCGTACTTCCTGTTCCACGGCAAAAACAGCATCGATCAGGTGGCGTTCTACGGGACCGACGAGATCAAGCTCGGTGATTTCACCGCGGACCTCGGATTGCGATTCGACCAATACAACGGCCTTGTCGCGAAGAGCGGGATCGAACCCAGAGTTGCCTTGTCCTATCACCTGCATCCCTCGGATACGGTATTGCGCATCGCATACTCCCGTACCATGGAAACGCCCTTCAACGAGAACCTGCTGCTCTCCAGCGCAACCGGCGCCGGCGGGCTCGCGCAGAACGTATTCGGAGCCAAGGGCAGTATCCCCATCGAACCCGGAGCCCGCAATCAGTTCAACGGAGGACTGCAGCAGAAGATCGGCCGGTGGGCCACGTTCGATGCGGACTACTTCTGGAAATTCACCCACAACGCTTACGATTTCGACGTTCTGTTCAATACGCCGATCACATTTCCGATCGCCTGGCACAACTCGAAACTGGATGGAGTCACTGGTCGCCTGAGCACGAATACCATTCACGGCTTCCAGGCCTCAACCACATTCGGCCACACGCGCGCCCGCTATTTCCCGCCCGAAGTGGGAGGCCTGATTTTCCAGGGCACGGCCAATGTTCCGGGCGTGTTCCGCATCGATCACGATCAGGCGTTCCAGGAAACGACGAACCTTCGATACCAGCATGGCAAAGACGGTCTTTGGAGTAGTTTCATCTGGCGGTTCGACAGCGGACTGGTCGTCACGGGCGTTCCGGATGCGGCTGCGGCAATGGCCTTGACCCCGAACCAGCAGGTAGACATCGGTCTCGCCTGTAACGGAGTTTCGGCAACATTCCAAAGCCCGATCAGAAGTTGCAGCGGCCTCGCGACCTCGACGCTGCTGACACTGCCGCAGACAGGAACCGAAAACAACGATCACAATCCTGACCGCGTGAAGCCGCGAAATCTTTTCGACATCGCGGGGGGTACGGAAAACCTTTTTCACGCCGAGAAGTACAGGATATCGCTGCGTCTCACTGTCACGAATCTGACGAACAAGGTGGCGCTCTACAATTTCCTGTCCACGTTCAGCGGGACGCATTTCGTTCCGCCCCGCACGTACCAGGCGTCCATCGCCTGGGTTTTCTGAAAACGCCTTTTGAAGAGTCCGGCTATTTCTTCAACGTGTGCACGTAAGCGACGATATTATCGACGTCGCCTCCCGCTACGCCCGCGACGGGCTTCATCTTCCCGACGCCCATGGTCACGGCTCCTTTGATTTCCGCGTCGCTCTGCGAGCCGAGCGGCTTGAGATCGACTTTCATCATCTTGGCTATAGCCGGATTGCCCGCGCCGTCGGCGCCGTGGCAGGACTTGCACTTCGTGTCGAAGACTGCCTTGCCGGCAGCCGCGTCGGCGGCCAGTGCCGCTGCGGGAATCAATCCGCTCAGCCCGCAAAGAACGCTTATCGGAATCACGTAACGCAGAGATAGTCTCATCTTTTCACTATATTCGAGGTTACGCGACTCAGGGGCAACCTATAGAAACATTAATATTCAGGCGGTCAGCAGAAGCAGGGCTGCGCCGGCCAACGAAAGATCCTTG
Source organism: Bryobacteraceae bacterium (assembly GCA_049516355.1). Lineage (GTDB taxonomy): Bacteria > Acidobacteriota > Terriglobia > Bryobacterales > Bryobacteraceae > BOG-234. The sequence continues at coordinate 13,300 of JBEKTF010000054.1, forward strand.
ATGAAATGCGCGAACTCGCTGAGCTGCGTGTAGGAATCGGTCTCGTTCCAGAAATGGTGCAGAAAAAACGGTGCGGGAAAGATGATGCCGAACAATAATGCCGCCCCAACCCAGCGGTGCCAGTTGAAAAGAACCAGAACGCCCCCACCCACCATCATCACGATGGTCAGCATCGTGGCGGCCCGCGCCAGCGGGACTCCCTTGCCTCCGATAAAAGCGGCATGCGCCCGGAAATGAATGAGGTGGCTCATCCCCATCGCGATAAAGTAACTGACAAACAGCACGCGGCCGACCAGCGGAAGCCATAGAGGGAATTCAGAAAACAATCTTGCTCCTTAACTCGGGGGCTACCCGGTCGATCCGGCGCGAGAGTTCCGGCAAATGGCACGTCGGCACCGCCGGAAACAGATGATGTTCGATGTGCAGGAACATGTTGAACGTGATTCCGTTTTTGATCCTGTGGCGCAAGGTTCGCGCGATAAAGTGCGTGCGATCGCAGCCGTGGTGCACGGTCCAGACCGCGAAAAATGCCGTCAGGCACTGCCCCACCGCCATCGTAATCAAATGGTAACGAAGCACGGCGTTCTTGAAGACGCCGAATACAAGACCGACACACAAGACGTTCAGCAAGAGCTCCGCTGACGCTGTCGCGCGCAGCTTCCTGCCGCCATACCGGAATGCAGTAACGTGCAGGAGGATTGGAAACATGGGGCCAAACAGCAGTGCGCCCCACGCCGGCATCTCCGCGCTTCGTGCTTCGACATCGCCTTCGCCCGATTTGAGATTGTGGTGCCGCAGATGATTGAACCGGACCGCGTGCATCGACCCGAGCATCAATATGCTCATGATCCACAACACGCAATCCGTCGCGCGGCGTGATAATCCGAGCGCGGAGTGAAAGGCATTGTGGACGATTCGAAGTCCCGTAAGAAAGAACATGAACGAGAAGCCGAGAGCCATCGCGTAACGGCCGGTCGCCGCTACCGCGAGCGATGCGGCAAGCCACGACGCAGGCAGCAGCAATTCCCGGAAAATTTCCAATCGGGTTACAGGCCAGAGATCGCGCCACAGTACGGACCGGATGCGCGGATCGTCCCAGATATCTGATTCCGTCAGCCCTTCACGTGGCATTTGTTGCAGTTTCCCTTGCTTTCAAATGCCGCGCCGGAGGGATGATGGCAGGCGCCACAGGAAGTCTGCGCCGTCTCGGCCGTCTTGTGGATTGCAGCTTTGTAATTCAGAGAAGCTTTCGCCGATTCCTCGAATAATTTGTCATGGCAGGCTTTGCAATCGTTGTTGGCCCGCTTGACGTGCGCCGCGTGGTCGAACGTCACCGTGCCCATCTTCGATTGAAAAACCAGCTTGTCGGGAGCTTTCTTGTCCTGAGCGGGGATCAATCCCCCGGTCAAGCCGATACAAATGAACGCGATGAAAAGCCGCATACGAGGATCATAATGCAGCCGGGGCGTTTGTCAATTGCCAGGCTTCCAATTGGGCGATGACCATGTCGATCAGCGCGTCCATCGTCTTTTCCACCGGAGCGGAAAGCTCCGCGCTCCACTCGGTCGACAGGGGCTGGACGCCCAGCACTGCCACTTCGCCGGGAACATCTCCCAACAGCCTCATCGCCACCATGAGGTCGGAGAATCCCATCTGATGGACCGAAGCTTTCCCCGGAAGATCGGCGAGCGCACGGCCATCGAGCCGCAGCAGCGCGCCCGGCTTTTCACCGGCGTCGACCGCGTCGATGACCAGCATCCGCTCGAATCCCGAGAGGTGCGGCAGCAAACTCAATCCTTGCGTGCCGCCGTCAATCAGAACGACGCCGGGCGGAACGCGATCGTCCTTTTGCAATCGATGGATCGCATGAACTCCGGCGCCATCGTCGCAGTGCACCAGGTTTCCCAAACCCAGTACGACCGTGTTCATTTGTGGACCCGTTTGCCCTGCGCGGCCTCGATAGCCGTCCGGTCGTCTTCATCGAGTTCATCCACGGGGATGATCTTGTAACCGGTGAAAATGCTGTCCAGCAATCCGCGTTTTTCCGCGCTCGACACAACCAGGCAGAGGTGAACGTGGAAAATGCCGAACGCGATAAACACGAACATCAGGAAAAAGTGGATGAGCCGGATGTTCTGAATGCTTACGACGCGCGGAATCCAGCCGAGGAGCGGAGTCAGAATCGGGCTGTGGCGCAACCAGTTGAACATCACGAGCCCGGTAATGATTTCCACCAGCACCAGCGAATAGATGCCAATGTAGGAGAACGCGGCGATCGCATTGTGACCCACTTTCGATACCGGTGTGGGGCGCATAAAGGCATAGAACTTCATCACCTCCCACATTTCAGCCCACTGGGCCTTGCGCAGCGGAACCATGGCTCTCCAGCGCACCCACCGGTCGCCTGCAAAGAAGAGGTAGAGGCGCAGCAGGAAGAACGCAATAAACGCCATCCCGAAAACTTCATGTACGAAGCGAAAGTCCGCCATCAGGAACGGATGTTGCACCTGTCCAACGATGAAGGGGTTATGAATGTAGTATCCGGTGACGGAGAGAACTCCAATCGAAATCACCAGTCCCCAGTGGACCAGGCGCAATGGGTACTGCCACACATAGACGGCGATCGCGGGACCCATTCGCATGCGCGGATGCTTCGGATCGCCCGAATCGATAGGCACAGGCTCGGCATGTGACGTGGCCATGACAGTCTCCTTTCAGCCGGCTTTCGCCACGGAATAATCGCGGCCCTTGGCATCGATTACGTGTACGGCGCACGCGATGCACGGATCGAACGAATGAATCGTGCGCAGGATTTCGAGCGGCCGGTCGGGGTCCGCTATCGGCGTATTCAGGAGCGAAGCCTCGTACGGGCCCCGCTGTCCCTGTGGATCGCGCGGTCCCGCATTCCATGTGGTGGGCACAACCGCCTGATAGTTCTTGATCGACTTCCCCTCGATCTCGATCCAGTGTCCGAGAGAGCCACGCGGCGCTTCATGCCAGCCGAAACCGCGGCTGCCGCTCGGCCAGGTGCTCGGGTCCCACCGCGCCGGGTTGAAGATTGCCACTTTGCCGTGCGCCATGTTGTCGTCCAGTTCGTCGACCCAGCTTTCCAGCCGCTTCGCCACCAACTGGGCTTCGAGCGCGCGCGCCGCAATGCGGCCCAGCGTGGAGAATAGCGCCGTAACCGGGGCGTTCAACGCTTTCAGCGCGCCGTCCACCGCGGCCTTGATGTCTTTCTGCCCGGAGGCATAACCCACCAGCATGCGAGCCAGCGGCCCGACTTCCATCGGCTTGCCCTGATAGCGCGGCGATTTCAGCCACGAGTATTTCTTGTCGACGTCGAGAAACTCGTAGGGCGGTTTGGGCCCCGAGTACTTCGGGTTCGTCTGACCGTCATACGGATGCTTGCCCTTGTCGTCGCCATCCGAATATTCATACCAGGCGTGGTTGACGAACTCGGTGATTTGCGTGGGGTCGACCGGGTAGACCTTCGAGATGTCGCGGCCGAAGATCGCGCCGCGCGGGAACAGGAACGTCGCGGGGTCGCTCTCGTTTCCGGAAGAATAGTCGCCGTAAGAAAGGAAGTTGCCCACGCCTTCGCCGCGCGTGAACCAGTCCTTGTATAATGGCGCGATGGCAAGAACATCCGGGATATAAACCTGGTCGACGAACTGGCGCGCCTGCTTTGCGAGTGTCCGCAGGAAAGTAATACGCTCCGGATTAATCACCGCGAACGGCTCGTTGGCGTCGATCGACGTCGACATGCCGCCCACGAGGAAACTCTGCGGATGGGGATTTTTGCCGCCGAGAACGGCGTGCATGCGGATGAAGTCCTTCTGCCAGGTGAGCGCTTCGAGATAATGCGCCACTGCCAGCAGATTCACTTCGGGCGGCAACTGATAGGCGGGATGTCCCCAGAATCCGCTGGTGAAAAGACTGAGTTGCCCGCTCGCAACGAGGGCCTTGACTCTGTCCTGCACGCCTTTGAAGTACGTCGCGCTCGACTTTTCGTAATTCGAAATCGATTGCGCAACCTGTGACGTCTTCGCCGGATCGGCCTTGAGTGCTGAAGTGACGTCCACCCAATCGAGCGCGTGCAGGTGATAAAAGTGGACCACGTGATCCTGCGCCATCTGCGCCCCTGCGATGAGGTTACGGACGATTCGGGCGTTGTCGGGTACCTCGATCTGTAATGCGTTCTCGACGGCCCGGACGCTGGCCAGCGCATGCACCATCGTGCATACGCCACAAATCCGTTGCGCCCAGATCCAGGCTTCGCGCGGATCGCGGTCCCGCAGGATCAATTCGATCCCGCGAAACATCGTCCCGGCACTCCACGCGTCGGTGATTTTCTTGTTGTCGACCTGCGCTTCGATGCGCAGGTGCCCTTCAATGCGAGTGACCGGATCGACTACGAGGCGTGCCATCTCAGTTCTCCTTGACCTCTGGTGTGTCCACAGCACGCGGTTTGGGAGCGGGTTTGATCATCTTGACTAACCCGTGCGCCGTCACGCCCGCGACTACCGCTCCAACCATTCCCAGACCAATTTCACCCGCGCTGACCTCAACGCCGAAACCCGGCACATTAGGCAGCCGATCGTAAAAAGGCGACATGTGATCCCAGAAGCGCGGCGATGCGCACGCGATACAGCCATGTCCCGCGCGGATCGGCCAGCTGGTGTGATCGTTCCACTGAACCACCGGGCAGTTGAAAGTGGCTTCGGGCCCCTTGCAGCCCATCTTGTAAAGACACCAGCCCTTGCGATGTCCTTCATCTCCCCAATCGGTCACGAAGCGCCCGGCGTCGTAATGCGCGCGCCGTTCGCACTGATCGTGAATCACACGCCCATAAGCAAACAGGGGCCGGTTGTACTGGTCGAGAGCAGGGAGATCGCCGAAAGTCAGGTAGTGCACCAGCGCCGCCGCCGTGTTCGCCGGATTGTGCGGGCATCCGGCCATGTTCATGACCTTGATGCCCGGCAACGCATCCTGCACTCCGAGAGCGCCGGTTGGATTCGGCTTCGAACGAACCAGGCCTCCATCGAAAGCACAGGCGCCCACGGCGATGGTCGCGGCGGCGTTCCGGCACACCTTTTCGGCGATCTCCATGGCGGAGTGTCCCCCAATCGTGCAGTACACTCCGCCATCCGCGGTGGGGATCGCCCCTTCCACCACCGCAATGTATTTTCCTTTGTCTTCTTTAACTACCCGGTCGAGGACCGCGTCGGCCGATTTGCCGGCGCCCGCCATAATGACTTCGTGATACTCCCACGAGAGTAGTTCGAGCACGATTTCCGCAACATCCGGATTACTCGATCGGAGCATCGATTCCGAGCAACCGGTGCAATCCTGAAACTGCAGCCAGAGAAGAATTGGCTTCGTCTTTGCTTTTGTGACCGCCTCAACCACCTGCCCGAGGAAACGGTCGGGAAGCGCGAGCGTGCCCAACATGGCGCTGCAGAACTTAATGAGCTGTCGCCGCGATATGCCGCGTTGGGCAAGGGCCATGCTCAGATCGACTTCGCGTTGTTCCATCCTGAACTCCGCCATCGCAAACCTCCTCAGAAATACGTTTCAACTCCAGCTGCCGCCGCTCTGGGAGCCTTGTGCGCCATCCGGCGCTGCAGCCAGTCCATCCATGTGTCAAGTCCCGCACCGCTCGTGCACGATGTCTCGATGATTTCGATCTCCGGATGAATGCGCCGGGCATTCTCCCGCGCCAGTTCCGCCTCAAACGGGACGTACGGAAGCAGATCGATCTTGTTGAGAATCATCAGCTGCGCTTTCCGGAAGATGCCGGGATACTTGAGCGGTTTGTCTTCCCCTTCGGTAACGCTGAGCACGACGATCTTCGCTTCCTCGCCCAGTTCGTAACTGGTCGGACAGACCAGGTTGCCGACGTTCTCAATCAGCAAGAGATCGATGTCGGCGAGCCGCCAGCCTTCCAGATGTTTCTCGACCATCCTTGCGTCCAGATGGCACGCGCCGACTGTAGTAATCTGGCGGACCGGGTATCCATAGCGGGCTAAACGCCGCGCGTCGTTGTCGGTTTGAAGATCGCCCGTAAGGACTGCCGCACGCACCTCGCGTGGCAAAAACTCCAGCGTCTTTTCGAGCAGTGCGGTCTTGCCCGATCCCGGCGAACTGATGAAGTTGAGGCACAGCGTGCCGGATGCCGCGAACTCGTCGCGCAGGCGCCCCGCGATCCGCTGATTTTCGTTCAATACGCTTGTGTTGACAGGAACCTGCGTCACGTCGGCAACTCCTCGTCTTCCAATTCCAGATACGCCAGATCCAACTCTTCCCCGCTTAACCCGTCTTCAACCCTGCACCAGGTCAAATCCAACTCGATCGGCGCCAGTTCCGAGCTTTTCGAAATCACTTCAAAGCAAAACTTCAGCGATTCGGTATCCACTCCTGCGAACTCCCCGATTCGCAGCCCTACCTTGACCACCCTCCGTCCCGGATAGCGCTCCATCTCTTTTCCCACCGCCTCCAGCACCGAAGATGCAATTCCCATCTCATGCATGGCCGCTAACAAATCCGGGGAAGCTGATCGCCGGCCAACATATCGACAATCCTGGTTGACCCGAACGGGGTCCGCATTGTGACCAGCCCCGCCCGCTTCTCTCCGACCGTTCCGATAATCGCCGCATCGCGCCCCAGGGGATGCCGGCGCATCGAAAGCAGAATCACATCCGCCGCCTCCGGAGACACAACGGCGAGCAGCTTCCCTTCATTCGCCACATACAACGGATCGAGACCCAGCAACTCGCACGCGCCCTTGACCTCATCCCGCACCGGGATTTGCCCCTCCTCGATCTGAATCTTCACACCCGATTGCGCGGCAATCTCATTCAATGCGCTCGCCACGCCGCCGCGCGTCGGATCGCGCATACACCGGATATCCGTTTTCGAAACACAGAGCATTTCATCCACCAGAGTGTGGAGCGCAGCCGAATCGCTGACAATCGCAGTTTCAAACTCCAGACCATCGCGCGTCGCCATGATCGCGATGCCATGGTCGCCGATGGACCCGCTCAGGATCACGCGATCGCCCGGCCGCGCGTTGCTGGCCGACAAACAAACCCCCTCGGGCACAATGCCGATTCCGGTGGTATTGATAAAAAGGCCGTCGCCCTTGCCCTTCTCGACCACTTTGGTGTCCCCGGTAACGATTGCAACGCCGGCGCTTCGGGCCGCGGCCGCCATCGATGCAGTGGCCCGCCGCAATACTTCCATATCGAGGCCTTCTTCGAGAATGAAGCCCGCGCTGATATAAAGCGGCCGCGCGCCTCCCATCGCCAGATCGTTGATCGTGCCGTGAACCGCCAGAGATCCAATATCCCCACCGGGGAAGAAGAGCGGATTGACCACAAATGAGTCGGTTGTAAACGCCACGCGAACGCCGCCGATTTCGAGGTAAGCCTGGTCTTCCAAACGGTCCAGCACGGGATTGGAAAACATCGGCAGAAACACGTCGCGCAGAAGCTCGGCGCTCAAGCGCCCGCCACTGCCATGACCAAGCACAATCCGCTCGACCGCCGCGAGGGGCGCAGGGCAGCTGAAAGGAGTAACAGCACTACCGCTTGCTGACGCGCGCGGCTCAGTCACACATTCAGAGCCGCGACTGTGAAGGAGCGGTTGGAAAGATTCCTTCATGACGGAGCCTGAGCGTTTAGTCATGGCGCTTGTATTGGTAATAAGCCGCGCACGCGCCCTCCGCCGAAACCATCGGAGCGCCGAGCGGCTTCATAGGCGTGCACCGTTTTCCGAACGCGGGGCAATCCACCGGCTTTTTCAAACCCTGCAGTACCAGCGCGCTGATGCATTCCGGTGGCTCCTCCGCATTCAAATCCGCCATCCCGAAGCGCTTTTCCGCGTCGAAACCCGCATAAGCCGCGCGCAGGCGATATCCACTGTCCGCTATGGCGCCAATACCGCGCCATTTGCGATCGGTCACCTCAAAAACCTCCCGCATCAGGTTCTGCGCGGTCACATTTCCTTCCCGGTTGACCGACCGAGCATATTGGTTCTCCACTTCCGCGCGGCCTTCTTCGAGTTGCGAAACGAGCATCGAAATCGCTTCGAGAAGATCCAGCGGCTCGAAACCGCCCACTACCATGGGCACGCGGAAATCGCTCACCAGCTCTTCATACTCTCCGAAACCCATCACAGTGCAGACATGGCCGGGCGCGATGAATCCCTGCACCCTGTTCGACTTCGAGCCGAGGATCATCCGCATCGCAGGCGGCACCAGAACGTGCGAAACGATCATCGAGAAATTCGCCAGGCATTCGCGTTTCGCCTGCCAGACAGCCATGGCATTCGCCGGCGCGGTCGTCTCGAAACCGACCCCAAAGAAAACCACCTCGCGATGCGGATTCTCACGTGCGATCCGCAGAGCGTCGATGGGCGAATACGCCACGCGCACGTCCGCGCCGCGTGCCTTAGCCTGAAACAGATCCGACTGCGATCCGGGCACGCGCAGCATGTCGCCGTAAGAAACCAGAATCACATGGGGAAGGGAAGCGATCCGGATAGCCCGGTCCACAACCTCAAGCGGAGTAACGCATACCGGGCATCCCGGCCCATGCACCAGTTCCACTTGCGGAGGCAGCAATTCGTCGATGCCGTAACGCATCAGCGTATGTGTTTGCCCGCCGCAAACTTCCATGAGCACCCACGGCTGCGTGACTTTGCGGGCAATCTCCCCCGCCACATTCAGCGCAATCTTCGGATCGCGGTATTCATCCACATACTTCATGAGGGGGCCAGGCCTTCTTCCTCAAGAGCGCCGATCTGAGCGAGGTATTGGAACGTGCGGGCGGCTTCCTCTTCATCGATCCGCGTCAGGGCGAAGCCGACATGAACCAGAACGAAATCGCCGACTTGGACTTCTGGAGTGAAGGCCAGGCTCACCGTCTTGCGAATGCCGCAAAAATCCACGCGAGCTGCGCGAAACGCGGGATCGTCGCCTTCCACGCTCACTACTTTTCCCGGGACCGCCAGACACATGCCAAACCACCCTCTTCGTGGAGTTAATTGCTTCGGACACTCAGCTCTGCACGGGCAAAGCCATTTTATAGTAGCCGGAAACGGCGACCGCAATATAGGAAAACTACGGATGCCTGCGCGAAAACGCAAGCACGGTCCGTGTTTTCGCGCAGTTGCCACGCGCAGAAACAGGGTTCAAATCAGGACCTCGCTGACCGCAAACGCCCCGATGGTCGGCCTGACGAGATTCCGGAAATCCGCATACCCCATGCGAATCACATCGCTATGCGTGCCGGCGGTAAACGCGATGAATTCGTTCTGCGCGATCTGCTTGTCCACTATGACGGGCAAATCGTGGAAGGTGCCGAATGGCGCCATCGCGCCGAGTTCGCAATCGGGAAACAATTCCCGCAATTCGATTTCAGAAGCCAGCCGGATGAACGAGAGCCCCAGTATCCGTCCCACCTCACCAAGGTCCACCAGATCGTCTGCGGGCACGACCGCCATTCCATAGCCGGTATCGCCAAAATACACGACCGTCTTGGCTAGTTCGTGCGCCGGCATTCGTTCGGCGTCAGCCACGTCCAGCGCGGTCTGGGCCGGAGCGTGAGTCGAGTGGGAATACCGAATTTTGTTCGCATCCAGATAATGAAAGAGACGGGGAAGGAAAGTCATTTTGTTGTGCTCCTCGACGCTGAGGCAAGCACGGCGACTTCCAGACCTGCGTGGGGTGGGCGCCCACGCCCGCGCGGAGGCCCCTGCCTCCGCCACTCAGAGAATACTCTCGGCCGCAACTACGGCCTGCCCGAGCGAGAGTCCACCATCATTGGCGGGAACCTGCGAATGGATGAAGACTTCAAACCCATCCCGGCGAAGGCGCGTAACCGTGCTTTTCAAAAGAGTCATATTCTGGAACGTGCCGCCGCTCAGGCAAACTTTCCGGATATCCGTCAAGGTTCGAATCCTGCCGCATACCAATTGGATCGTTTGCGAAAGAGATTCGTGAAAGCGCCCTGATACGGCGCCCGGCGAACGCCCCTCCGCAATCTCGCGCGCTATTTGCGACACCATGGGCCGCATATCTAAAATCCACGGATTACTCGCCGTTTCCAGCCCGACCTCGTAAACGCCATCGCTTTCCGCATGAGCGGCTGCCTCAAGCAGCATCGCGGATTCCCCTTCATAGCTGCTCTCCTGGCTGATGCCGCAAATCGAAGACACCGCGTCGAAAAGGCGCCCGCAGCTGGACGTCCGGATCGTCGGCTTCGCGATCAGTTTCTCCAGAACGCCCCACTGCGCCGCCGTAGCGGCGTCCCAACACGGGAGATCGAGATTCCGGCATTCCGGCCCCATGCCATCGTAAAGATAGGCCGCCGCCATGCGGAACGGCTCGCGTGCCGCGCGGTCGCCCCCAGGCAGCGGGACATATCGAAAGTGCGCCATGCGCTCAAATCCCTTGTAGTCGCAAACCAGAAACTCGCCGCCCCAGATCTGCCCATCCGTCCCAAATCCCGTTCCGTCGAATGCCACCCCAATCACTTTTTCGCCGACGCCGTTTTCCGCCATGCAGCTCGCAATGTGCGCATGATGATGTTGCACCGCGACTTTCGGCTCCGGACGCGCGAGCGCCCAGCGTGTACTCATGTAATCGGGATGCAGGTCATGCGCAATCGCGATCGGCGCGCCCCCGTACACGCCCTGCAGATTGTGGAGAGTCTCTTCGAAGAACTCCAGCGTTTCGATGTTCTCCAGATCCCCGATATGCTGACTCAAAATCGCATACCGGCCGCGCGTCAGGCAAAACGTATTTTTGAGTTCTCCCCCCGTAGCAAGAACGTCGCGGAATTCCTGCGCCAGCCGGATCGCGTTGGGCACATAGCCTCTGGCTCTTCGCACCACGCGTGGCGCGTCTTCGAAGACTCGCACCACGGAATCGTCCACCCGCATGAAAATATCCCGGTCATGCGTCAAGATCGAATCTGCCAGCAGCGGCAGCTTCCGCATGGCCTCTTCGTTGTCTATGACAATGGGCTCTTCGCTCAGATTGCCGCTCGTCATGACGAGACATTGGAGCGGTCCCGCGAGCAGCAAGTGATGCAGCGGAGTGTAAGGCAGCATCACCCCGATCTCACGCAGCCCGGACGCAATCCCGGCGGGGAAATCGTCCGCGTTCCGTAATCGAAGCAGCACGATCGGCGCGCTTGCCGCGGATAAGATATCGCGCGCCGTCTCATCGAGAACGCAATAACGCGCGACCGTCTCGAGATCGCGCATCATCACGGCGAACGGTTTGCGGCTGCGGCGCTTGCGTATCCGAAGCGTGTTCACCGCCTCTCGATGGAACGCATCGCACGCGAGTTGAAATCCGCCGAGCCCCTTGACCGCAACGATCCGCCCGCTCCCGAGCGCGCTCAGCACGTCGGGCAGATCGATCGACAGACGCGGACCACAGGCCGGACACGCGATCGGCTCCGCATGGAATCGGCGATCCGCCGGATCCGCATATTCATCGGCGCATTCCGGACACATATGAAAGCTGGCCATTGTGGTATTGGCCCGATCGTACGGGACCCCGCGAGTGATCGAGTAGCGCGGTCCACAATTCGTGCAATTCGTGAACGGGTATAAATAGCGCCGTACGGATGCATCGAAAATTTCCTGGCGGCATTCACCGCACGTGGCGAGGTCGGCCGGTATCAGGGTAAAACTACCTTCGTGGGAGACGCTGACCTCGATCCTGAAGCCGTCAAATTCCGGCCCTGCGGACAACCCGGTTATCGAGCAGCTTTCAATGCGAGACGCTGCAGGAGCCTCTGCCCGTAAAGCTTCCACAAACCGCAAAGCGCCCGATTCCCCATCGGCCTCAATTTCAATGACAACTCCATTCGTAGTATTGAAAACGAGACCGGGCAATGAGAGACGGTCGGCGAGCCGCTTGACGAAGGGCCGGAATCCGACTCCCTGTACGACGCCTTGGACATCAATCCGATAACGCTTACTCTCCCTCACACTCAGATGTTAGGCGAACCAGTTACTCCGTATTTCCCTCATGCGACATACGACTGCGCGGAGCCGCGCAATAGATCCGCGTTTTCGCGCGATATTCGCTGGTTTTGTGCTCGGTTTCATTAAGTTTGCGCGGATCGGGCATGTTCATGGCTATAATGCGGCCATATCCTAAATGCGCGGAAAAAGAAACTTACTGATCATCATCGGTCTTATTGCCGCCGTAGCGGCGGTCGCCGATTCGGTTCGTCTGAAGCCGATCAAGGAACTCTATGGGCCTCATGACAAGGCCTATTATCTGCCCAAGGCGACGGTGGATTTCGTGCGGCCGGGCTTGACAATCACGGTCCAATCGGCCGCCATCGCGAGCAACGGCACAATATCGGCCACATTCACGATCGCCGATCCAGCGGGTCTACCTCTCGATATCGCAGGTGTGACGACGCCAGGCCCCGTTTCATTGAGTTTCCTCGCGGCATACATTCCGAAGGGGCAGGAGCAGTATGTGAGTTACATTACTCGCACCGCCACGGGAACCGTAATCCCCTCCACGACTCAGCCGACCGGAGATTCAGGCGGCACGACGACTCAAGTCGGGCCTGGCCAGTATACCTATACGTTCAAAACCCTGGCCACGGGATTCGATCCCACCGTTACCAACACCATCGGCATCTACGGTTCGCGAAACCTCACGGCGTTCAACGTGGATACCGCCTACGCGAGCACGACGTTCAATTTTGTGCCGAACGGCTCGCCGGTTGTCACCACACGCGACGTCATCAGGGACGCGAGTTGCGACCGTTGCCACGACCAGCTGTCTTTCCACGGCGGATCGCGCCGCGGCATCGCGCTGTGCGTTATGTGCCACACGCCTCAGAACACCGATCCCAATACCGGAAACACTCTGGATTTGAAAGTGATGGCGCACAAAATCCACATGGGTTCTTCTCTGCCCAGCGTAATCGCGGGAACGCCTTATCAGTTTGTCGGATTCCAGAACGCCATCAGCGATTTCTCGAAGGTGATCGATCCGGCCATGGCGCAGCGGTGCACGGTTTGCCACGACCAAACCACCGGGGCCAAACAGGCCACTGCTTATATGACCGAGCCCACACGCGTCACCTGCAGCTCCTGCCATGACAACGTGAACTTCGCGACCGGCGCAAACCATCCCGCCGGCGCCTATCCGGACGACACCAAATGCGCGACATGCCATATACCGCAGGGATCGAGCGATTTTGACGCGTCCATCGTTGGAGCGCACGTGGTTGGGGTCGATTCTTCCCTCATTTCCGGACTCAACGCCACGATCGTCAGCGTCGCCAACGGAACGGCGGGCAGCAAGCCGACGGTAACCTTTACGCTGACCAACAACAAAGGCAACGGGGTTCCGATCTCAGCTCTTGGTGGTTCGTTGTCGCTCACCATGGCGGGGCCGACGACCGACTACGGGTACACGATCTTCGGACCCGACACCACTTCGACGCCCGGTTATGTAATGGAGAGCGCGACCTCAGCTTCGTGCAGCGCGGCCGGCACCTGTACTTACACCTTCACGCACGCCGTACCCACCGGAGCTACGGGGACTTATGCGATTGGCCTCGAAGCCCGCCGGACCGAAACGGTTCTGGCCGGTCAGCCAAACCAGCAAAGCATACAGTATGGCGCTGCCAATCCGGTCAGCTACTTCTCGGTGGATGGATCGACCGTCGCGCCGCGGCGCCTCGTAGTAGCGGAGAGTAACTGCAATCAATGCCACGTCGAGCTCTCTCTGCACGGGATGCTGCGCAACAACACCTTGTATTGCGTCATGTGCCACAATCCGTCGATGACGGACGCCACGACGCGCGCCTCGGCAACGGTTGCGGCGGACAAGGCGTTGCCGCCCCAGGGAATCAACTTCAACATGCTGGTGCATCGCATCCACTTCGGCTCCAACGCCATAACGGATGGGATTAAGAATCCATACATCGTAGTCGGACACGGCGGTAGCCACAACGACTTTTCCACCCCGCCCATCACCATCTTCCCGCCCTTCAGTCCGACGAGTTTGGTCGGGGATACGCGCAATTGCTCGATCTGCCATATCAACACGAGCGAACAGAATCTGCCCATCGGAAAGAATCCGGTGGTCGATCCCCAGGGATGGATCAACCCGAATCAGGCGATCGCGGGTGCCTGCAGTGGCTGCCATACCTCGGAGCAGGAAGCCTCACACTTCCTCGCGAATACGACTTCGCTCGGCGAGAGTTGCACGGTGTGCCATAGTTCCGGTGCGGCCTACGCTGTCGATCAGGTCCACGCGCAGTATTGACGGCGCACTCCGACATGAGACGCCCGACATGACACGGTACGCGCCTGCGGTTTTCATCTGTTATTTCTGCTTTGCCTTTGCGACTGCGTCCGCCCAACAAGCGGCGGCACCCGGGGCGGCTCCGGCGGCAGCCTCGAAACCGGCAGCTAAACCGGTACCACTAGCTACACCGGCCACCTATGTCGGCTCGGAAACCTGCGGAACGTGCCACGAAGATATCGCGAAGGCATTCGCGATGAGCCCCCACGAAGCCGTGGATGTCGGCGACAAGCATGGCTTCAAAGGCAATGCGTGCGAATCCTGTCACGGGCCCGGCAGCAATCACATCCAGTCGCTCTCGGCCGTCGACATCCGCAATCCCGCGACGCTTTCGCCGGCTGAAACGGACAAGACATGTCTCACCTGCCACCGAAATCAGCCGACCACCTCGGGCCGGCTCGAGGCCAGCCACGCGCGCAACGCCATTGCCTGCACGTCATGCCATTCGATTCACGCGCATGGTCCCGAAGGGCTCGTCGTGCGCAAACCTGCGGAGATCAATACCCTCTGCGAGAGTTGCCACATTGATGTGAAGGCGTCGTTCGCCGAACCGTTCAAGCATCGCGTTCCCGAAAATGCAATGACCTGCGTCGATTGCCACAATCCGCACGGAAGCTTCAAACCCGGCCTCATGCGGATGGCGAGCGCCAATGAGCCCGGCTGTTTCAAGTGCCATGGCGATAAACGCGGGCCCTTCACTTTCGAGCACGCTCCGGTCCGGGAGGAAGGCTGCCAGAGCTGCCATCTGCCGCACGGGTCCGCCAATGCGAAGATGCTGATCCGCCAGGAAGTACGGCTGGTGTGTCTCGAATGTCATGCAAACCTGCCCGTCCCGAATACAAGCGGAATCGTGACCGGAGTTGTGCCCCCGGCGTTCCATGACCTGACTTCGCCGCGCTTCCGCAATTGCACCATCTGTCACCAGAAGATTCACGGCAGTCACATAGACAGGAATTTGCTGCGATGAAACTGATCGCTATCGGGATCGCCGTCGCAAGCAGTCTCTTCGCGCAAGCTCCGCCTCAGGAAGCCCAGCCCGCCGCGGCTTCGACTTCCGCCCCGGCCGCGCCAGCCGCAGCCTCACCGGTTCCTTCCGGGGAGCAAATCCTCTCCGGATACATCGATCTCGGCTACCGCTGGGTTACCGGCGTTTACGGAAGCGACCCCACTTATCGCTCGGTCGTCGATCTCGGTTCCGGCCCCAAAATGCTGGGCACGGATTTCACCATTCTCGATCCGAAGAAGCGTTTCTTCGATCGTATCGGCGTGCGCGCGTACGATTGGGGTGACGATCCTTATTCGACGCTGCATGTCGACGTGAGCAAGGCGAAGCTGTACGATTTCTCGGGCGATTACCGCAACATTGCCTATTACAACAATCTCCCTGCCTTCGCCGACCCTCTGCTCGCGAACGGCATAGCGCTGAACGAGCAGTCCCTCGACACGCGCACGCGCATTGGCACCTACAGGCTTGAGTTATTGCCCGGGCGCATGATCGTGCCTTATCTCGAATACGAGCACAACGCCAACAACGGAACGGGCGTGGCGACGTTTGTTGCCGACGCGAATGAGTATCCCGTCGCCAGTCTTGTGCGCAGTTCGACCGAAAATTACCGCGGCGGCGTACGCATTGAGCTTTCGCGCTGGCATATCAAACTTGAGCAGGGCGGCACCACGTTCAAAGACGACCAGCAGCTCAATCAAGGCGCCGGCCCGACGAACTACGGCAATTTCCTTTCGCCCATCCTCGGCCAG
>JBEKTF010000055.1:0-29376 GCA_049516355.1 Bryobacteraceae bacterium
AGAAACTACATTGGCACAGCCGAATTACCGGCTGCCAAATAGCCGCGTCATCGGCGTTCTCGCACAGCATGCCGGCTTAGCCGCCCACGGGCAAATGGCGCCAGTTGTCGACTGCGGCGGCAATCTGTGATGCCAGGATGACGTCCGGAGGGCTGGCCGGATAGGGAACGGATGATCGGGCTTCCCTCCCTAATTAACAATTACTTTATTTTTCGGGTCAAAACGTTTATCGACCTATGGCGGGTTTCTGACCGCGGTTTGACGGGCGTTATGTACCAATATCGGGAGCTATTTCCCGAATTGATTTTATTGGCCTTTGAAGGGGAACTCCGAATGCGGTCGGCACCGGACCGTGAAATCCGTGAGCGCTATTGAGGAATTCGAAGGCATCGAGCCTGCGTGAAAGGGCGCAGTCGTTTCGAACCTGCCGAGATCCCAATATCGGAAGTCATTCTGAAGGCATGGTTTAGTCCCTCGATGAAATGGTGACGATGTGGCACGGCTCGTGCATCATGACGGAGCGGGCGCGCAAGGAGATGCTCCACCATGAAAGGCAAATCGATTGTGTTTCTACTTATCGGGGGCCTGTCGTTTGCCTCGATGCCGATGCTGGCTCACCACTCGTTTATGGCGGAATTTGATCAGAAACAGCCGGTAACGGTGGAAGGGGTGATCACCGCAGTAAAATGGCAAAATCCTCACACATTTTTTTACGTCGATGTCAGGGACGGGAATGGCAAGACCGTGAACTGGGCGCTGGAAACCGGGAGCCCGAGCGCACTTATGCTGCGGGGTTGGACACGAGAAACAATGAAACAGGGCGACCGCGTCTCAGTCCGCGCGTATCGCGCGAAAGGTGACTCGAAACTTGCAGCCGCCAGATCGGTGACGCTGGCGGACGGGCGCACATTGTTTGGTGGCCAGATGGATGACGGAGGCCCTACGCGATGATGAAATGCACGTCGACGGGCGTTAATACTTAACTTATTATCGGAAGGTAGTTTCGGTCGTCCGCCGTTAAACTATCGGCTCGAAGTCCGCACGGTCCCGTGGCGGATCGAAGTGCGTCCACTTGCAAGTGGCCATTACGTACTCACCAGTTTTTGTCCACAGAAATGAAGCAGATCGTATGGGGTTCCGGATGGGCCGCCGCAACCTCCTTCGCGCGCGCTTCGAGACGCTCAAGCCGGCGAGTTACACTGCGGATCAACGGTGCCGTCCCTCACTCGTGATTGGGATACTTGACAAGTCGATCCGTTTTTCGCTCGCCATCCCGCCGGCGGAGCAGACCACCAATTCCATCACCGTACCGTCCGCACAAAGATTTCGCTTGCAGGGGGCATCGTCCAAATCCGCATCGCCAGCACCAGCGGGGGCTACCACGATTCTCAAAACGTTTTTCGGCTCATTCACTCGGAAATGACCCTCAAGCCGGTTCAAACGTCTGATGACCGTCTTCATCCCCGATTCTCATCTTCCGCCTGAAACCTGAGGATGTACGAACGAAATATCCACTCCCCGGGTTCCTGGGAGATCTGAACGCAGTGGGCGGGATCGCTCCGCCACATCGCGCGGCAAAGATCCTCCAGAGTGAACGTGCCGTCATCTGCCGGAAGCATTCTCTTCTCGATCCGGCTGATGCGTGCGCTAAGCTGGCGTGTCATCACCTGCGTGTGCCTGGCTTGGACGCCTCAGCGTTCTGTTCCAGCGCCGCCAACCGAATTTCGATATCTTCGATTTCGACACCTTTTACCGCACGATCGAAAACACACTCGGCTGCCCTGAGTCGAACTGCCGCAGGCACGTTCGCATCCACCATCAGTTTCAGCATCGTCGTCGCGGCCGCTCCAGTCGCTTGTTGCAAGCGGGCGGTCGCCTGGGATTGCACTTCGCGCCTGGCTTTTCTGTAGCCAGTTTTGAACTCCTCTATTTGCAGCCAGCGCAGGAGGGTCCTTGTCCCGATTCCGACGGCATGCGCCGCCGCCTCTATGCTCGGTTGGGTAAGCAGCGCCGCGATCGCTTCCTCTTGCTTACGCCCGAACTTTTCGCCGTGTCCTGCCATCTGATGCCAACTGATGCCGTCTGCTCGAATTCCGAACAATCTGCTTGCGTGTGCTCGCGACCAGAGCGATGAATGTCCTGATCGCGGCGATCACCGCGCCAGGAGATTGAAAATGAAGAGCTTCACGATTGAAAACGAAACCAACAACATCACCGTTCACGCCTCGGCGAAGGAAGCCGAGGCCGTCCCCAATTCCGAGCGTTTCGGCACCGAAGCCACGCTGGCGAAGCTGGCCGCCAACTGGCCCGCGGCCAGGCTGGTGGAGATCTATAACAGCCTGCCCGGCGAAACGCCAGTTCGCAAGTTTAAGGATCGCGCCACCGCCGTAAGCCGGATCTGGAAGGCGCTTCAGAACCTCGGCCAGACAGCCCCGGCCGCCGAAGAACCCGCCCAAGCTCCTGAGGTGCTTCCTGTAGCCGAGGTTGCAGAGACCGCACCGGTTCCCGAGCCGGAAGCCAGCGAAGCGGCCCAGCCTGAGGCGGTCATTCTCGAGTCCACGGAACCCGCCGTTGCCGCCACCCTCGCGCCACACGCGCCCGACGTGGCGTCGTCGGAGCCTGCCGCGAAGAAGAAGGCGACCCGGGCAAAAAGGGCGCCCATCGCCGCGTCGGCCAAGGATGCTGCCACACCGCGGGAGGGCAGCAAAACGAGTCAGGTGATCGCGATGCTGAAACGCGAAGGCGGTACAACGCTGGAAGAAATCACGACCGCGATGGGCTGGCAGAAGCACACCACTCGGGCCATGCTCAGCGCGGGCGGTTCGATTACGAAGAACCACGGGCTGGTCGTAACCAGCGAGAAGGTGGGCGACAAGCGGACTTACTCCATCAAATCGTGAACCAACTGAAGCTCGCTTCCTTCCGCCGCCGGATTCGACCCCGGCGGCTTTTCTTGTCTCTGCTCTGCTTCGAGGATTCGCAACTCTGCCGACCAGTCGGCTAGCGCGAGACAAAGTCCCTGCACGTCTGGATGCCCGGCGCGTAGCTGATCCTCGATCGCCGCGATCTCGCGCCGGCATTGCTTTATTCATCGAGGCCCTCCCAGATGAGCTGATTGGGAGTGACGGTTGGCCCGCTCCCACAATTTTGCGCGCACCTCCTGCATTCGGTTACGAAGGAAGTCCGGGGACGATTCTGCCAGTAATTTCTGCAGTTCCGGAGATGCTCTCCGAGCTTCGAGCCGCGCCCTTAGTTCTTCAAGAGCCTGCCGATTGCCGCAAGTCGCTCTGCCTCGCCGAGCCGCGGCTGCGCTGATCCTTTCCAGTTCTTCCAGCCGCTTGCAGAGCTTTTGTTTCATGCTGCCGCTCCAATGCGCTCTTCCGCGATCTCATCGAAGGTCCGCCCGTCACCGTCGAGGACAGCCTGCTTCCCTGTGTAGTCTTGCCACCGCTGGACTATGCAGTCCGCATACTTCAGATCGATCTCCATCAGCCGGGCTTTGCGGCCGCGGCGCTCACAACCGATCAGCGTGGAGCCGGAGCCGCCGAACAGGTCTGCAACGATATCGCCGGCCTTGCTGCTGTTAACGAGCGCCCGCTCGACCAGTTCCACCGGTTTCGCAGTCGGGTGGATTCGGTTGGCCACCGGCTTCTTTTCCTCCCAGAGCGTCGATTGCGACTTGTCGCCGTACCAAGGATCTTTCTGGCCGGCAACGTGGGCATAGAAGATCGGCTCGTGCTGGAATTTGTACCGCCCGAATCCCCAGGCGAACGTGTTCTTTGCCCAGATGATCTGACAGCGAGCCTCGAAGCCGGCGGCTTCCAGCGCGTTCTGGAATTCCCGCTGCCACGAAGACGAGTGACACAAGTACATCGATGCGCCCGGCTTTACGATCCGACGATAGTTTGAAAAAGTCGAGAACAGGAACTGCGCGAACTGTTCCGGCGCCATCCGATCGCCTTTAATCTTCAGCCGGTCTTCCGTATAGCCTTCATAATCCACGTTGTACGGCGGGTCCGTGAAGACCAGATCCACAGCCTCGCCAGCCATTAGCTTGGCTACGTCGGCGCCAATGGTAGCGTCGCCGACAACGAGCTTGTGGTCTCCGAGAATCCATAGATCACCGGTTGCGCAGACTGGCATCTCGGTAAGCTCCGGGATCGCGTCCTCATCCGTCAGACCCTCGGCAGCATCCTGCGCCTCCAGTAACCGCTGCAGTTCTACGTCGTCGAAGCCAACGAGGTCGAGGTCGTAATCCGCTTCGTGCAGAATCGCCAGCTCGATGCGTAGCATATCTTCGTCCCAGCCGGCACCGGCGATGGCGAGTTGATTGTCCGCGATGACGAGGGCGCGCCGTTGTGCCGGTGAAAGATGACGAAGGACGATTACGGGAACTTCTTTCATGGCGAGCTTCTCGGCGGCCAGAAGACGTGCGTGTCCCGCGATGATGTCATTGTCGGCGCCGACCAGAATGGGATTCGTAAATCCGAACTCGCGAATCGAAGCCGCGATCCGAGCAACCTGCTCGCGGCTGTGCGTGCGAGGGTTGTTGGCCCGCGGAATCAGCCTTTCGATTGGCCACAGCTCGATGTGGATGTCGATGTTTAATTGAGCAGACGAGTGTTCGGCGTTTTTTGCTCCAGCAATTTTGGACGCGCGCGCCATCTGATCTCCCCGCGGGCACAAACGTCATGCCCGGCAACACGATTTAACTGTTTGGAGATCTTTCGGAGAGTGCGCTTTGCGCTGGTCTGTCGAACCGATCTGAAGTTATTTTACGCTTTCCGGCGCCCGCGAACAAGCGGCCAATGCTCGCAGCCAGTCCGAGCCGCCAGCATATCGACCCGATAAAACGATTGCATCTCCTTAGTTAACTGATAAAAGCCTGGCCATCCATCGGACCTCTGTCGGCGTATCGGCATCGACCGTGAAGATAATCTCACCCATTAGGAAGAGTTCGGCCGTGGCCGAACGGATAGCGTTCTTCATGAGGAGAGGACGATCCGCAAAGCGACTATTGCGAGCCGCCTTCCAGAATCGAATCTGGCTGCAACTCCGTTCCTCGCATGGCTCGAGTTCGCCTGCTTCAAAGGTGTTTCCTCTTTCCGGCTAAGCGGGTGCGTTGGCGGGCATACCGGCCGCGCACTCGCTCTACTTCACTCCACTGCAGGTTCCAGTACTAAGCCTCTTGTCAATTACTGCGAAGGTCTGCTGAACTTGTGTCAATCAAGGCGTGCCGCGGTTTCCCAGAGGCGAGTGGTAGTGGGCTTGCATTACCGTTCGCACTCGCAGGCACGCCCCGGTTCCAGTACCGCTGCTCTTGTCAATCCAACATCGTTCTGTTGAACTGGAGTCACATAAAGCATTGTTCTCCTTTTAGCGGGCGTAGGCTGTGGAGCCGGCCCGCTTTTTTATTTGCTGCTGTCACGCTGCGCGTCTCCGGGTATGGTGCTTTTGCTCGTTACTGTTTCGAGCAGGAAAGGTAGGCCGTGCTTAAACTCAAGCCGCACAATCACGCCATTCTGGAGCCGCTCGATTTCGTCAAATAAATCCCGGACGGTCTGTTTCAATTCAGGATTATCGGAGGCTGGCACTTTAAGCCCGCCGTCCTTGCTGCCGAATCTTGCGGCGCGGACAATGCTCACCTGGTGATCGGGAGCGGGTTGCCCCTGCTCGACGCGCAGGTTCTCAATCCGTCCAAACTGATACTCAGACATGATCCGAACAAGCCATCGCTGGGCGATGGTCAGGTCACGGGTCGTTGTTGGAATCATCGACATGAACCCTCCTTAAGAACGGTCATGGAATCGTCCGCCGCGCTGCTCGCCCGGTCTGTGCGCCACTTCGCCACCCTAAGGGGTGGCGGAAGGTGGCACACTGGCAGATCCTGGGTAGTGTGCCAGTTGCGCCGTCGAACGGTGGCACACTGGCAAACTTTGATTCATCAATGAGATTGCGACGGCCAATGGATCGCAGTGTGCCAGTTGCGCCGCTGGGGTGGCACACTGGGGATATTTTTTCGGCAGATGGCACACTGATTTCGAGCGTCACAAACCGTCTCCCATTTCGCTATAAGGCGACGACCCAATCCAGGTATGGCGCTGCTCGTTATGTGTCGGGCCTTCCTCAACGCGAATGGTGTCTTCGTCAATCCCCTTCTTGATGAAGTCGCGGGCCTTGTTGCGCCCAAGTCCCTTCTGTGTAGCCAACACCTCGAACTCGCGCGACTTGATACCGGGATTCGCAATCAGTAGATCGCGAAAAGCCTGGATACCGGTTTGCGCGGGTCCCCGCGAATCGATCCGGAATTCGCCATCAACGTAATTTAAAACGATCTCCGGAGCGACGGCGAAACGGGCCTTAAACGCCCGCAAGCGCAGGGTACTCAGCCGCGAGGGATCGGAGCTGAGATTCACAAGGTGATACGCGATGTCTACTGATGCCTTAAAGTCGCTCGATCCTCTGTACTCCTTTGCAGTCTCAGTCTTGACGCTGCTGTTATGCAGAACGATGACGGTTGCGCCCATGTCGGCCAGGCGCCGCGGGCCATCCATAAACGCCCGCACCTGCGCCGCGTCGTTCTCATCGGCGCCGTCGCTGAACCCCGCGAATGAATCGACGACCACAACAGGCTTCACCTCGCAGGAGTTCACCCACTGCATAAGCGTGGGGGACGATGGAACTGCCGGTTCTGCTGGACACCACCCACCCCAGTACTTGAAATCGTTGGAGTCGCTTATTCCAAGCCGTTTGAAACGCTCGGCGACAATCGGTATCGGGTTTTCGCGGTCGAGATAAAGGACTGGCCGCTGTTGCGTTCGAAGCCCGGCAAGCGCATCTCCAAGCGATATCGCGTGGCAGATTGCTGTCACGAGGCTGCTCTTTCCGCTACCAGAATCGCCGGTAATCAGCGTGACCGTGCCGGCCGCGAGGATAGTGTGTACCACCCAGTCAAGCTTCTGAGCCGCGATTGTTCCGATCAGAGGAATATCACTAAACGACCGAGCATTTGCCCTCGCTCCCTGGCTCAGACGCCGCAGCATTTCTTCGGCGCCAGTCAGGATTTCGGCGGGCTCTTCCTCCGCGAGCAGCGCGCGGGTCATCAGGTGCTGCGCAGCTATGGCGATGCGGCGCAAGGTCGCCTTATCGCGAATGATGTTGACGTAGCTATCGAGATGGGCGATCCGCGGCAGGCCGTCGTCAAGCGTTACCAGGTAGCCTATGCCATCCACAGATTCGAGCTCGCCATACCGCATCAGCTCGTTGGCCACGATCACGCGGTCGATGGGTTCGCCTCGAGAATGCAGCGCACTCATTCGCGCAAAGATGCGTCTGTGTTTTTCAAGAGCGAAATCGTCCTCGCGGAGCATGGGGGCGATGTCGATAAATCGGGAGCCGTCGAGGAGAAGCGACCCGAGGATGAGTTTCTCAACGTCGATGTCTGTCGGAAGGCCTTTCTCCATCAGCACTTCGGTGGCTTCGCGTCCGGCGCGCGTTGCGGATGAGCGTCCCGCGCGCGGCCGTGGAGGCACGTCGGATTTCATCATGGACCTCTCTAAAAACGAAAGGGCCGCCCTTCGGAAGGGACGGCCCTGATCAATGCTGATACTTCTTTAGATGCGCTACGGCACTTTCACACGTTGCCGCGTCGCGGTCACGTCGCGGCGGCAATCTTCGGGTTGCACAAGGTACGGCCTGCCGCCGATAAGCGCGAAAAGGGCGCGCTCCTGCGCAAACGGTGGCTAGTCTACCGAACTGAAGGAGTCACTTTTACGGGAGCCGGAGCGCGTTGTCACTCGTTGTCACTCGGAGCCCGTAAGTCTATGAAAAATTGGTAGCGCTAACGGGAATCGAACCCGTATTTAAGCCTTGAGAGGGCTCCGTCCTAACCGTTAGACGATAGCGCCGAATCTTCCCCAGCGTACCAGATTCAGGGCTCCTGCCGCTTACCCGTGAGATGCGATCCCGACCCCGCAAGCGTCAAAACGGCCAGAGCCGGCCGTTTTGCGAACCCCAACTCAGGCCTGATGTGAGCATCAGCTGGTTTTCCAAAATGGCGGAATCGGAAACAAGGAAGTGGCGAAACGTCGCCGCAAAGTTTAACGCAACGCCACGGCGAAGTGCGCGGGAAATCGAAATAGTGCCGTATTCACTGGCGTAGTTGCCAAGCGCTGCCTGCGGCACTCCTATCGCCGTCAACGAGTCCCGCCCGAGCGCGGCCCGGACTGTGTACGTTCGGAAAAGCGGTAGCGCAAAGCTGGCGCTGATGGATTCCTGTTTGGAGGTTTGGAAGACTCCGTTCCCCGGAGAAACTCCTTGCGCAAACGCCACCGTCGCGGTCTTACCGCCTCGAAAGTCCTTCACGAACTGCGCCGAGACATCGCTGGTCACCACTTTCGCGGATGCGTCGATCAAGCCGGTACTTTGCCCCAGCAACACCGCGATAGCCGGGGCTATCTGCACTGGCTGGAGCTCAAGGTTATTAACATCCGAGAATCCGCCCCGCAGCCGCAATTGCATCGTACTGCTCAATGCGTACGAAAAAATTGCGCCCGTAGTGTTCGTGTGGGTCGTTCCGAACCCATGCGGGAAAATGTAATAGCTGTAGGAGTAGTAAGCGCCAACCGTCATCTTGCGCGTCAACCGGTAATTCATGTCGCCCCTCCCTTGCTCACCGGTCATCCCCAGCAACCCGGGCGCGTCGCGTTCCACCGCAAAATACGATATTCCGCCATCGAAGGACAGGCGCGCGCTCTTCTGCCAGACAACGTCGATCTGCGTCGAGAACTGCTTTGTGCCGAGGTCTGTAATCTGGATATTGGGACTGCTGGCAAGGTTAATGTTGGCTACCGTCGTCTCGGGCCCCACCGTTGCGTTATCGAAAACATAATTCTGCGAGAATATCGACCCCACGCCCGTGACGTTCAAAGTAAGACGCCGTGCAAGAACGTGACTGTAATCGACCGCAATACTGTTGTTCGAGCCACTGTAACCACCGGGTCCGGCATACTGGGAGTAGCTGCCTGCGTAATTAACGGCAATCTGATCGTGCCGGAAGTAATGCCGCCCTATAAGGCTCCAGTTAAGCATCGTTCCCACGAAACTCGCACCGCTGAACGATCCATTGGGGTTGATCGTCTGGCTTACCCCGCTGTTGTAAGCCTCGCCGACCCCCACGGATTCAGTCCATTTCAACTGCTGCGGGATCAAGGGGCGGCTCACGGAATAACTGCGGCTGAGCACCGCCGGCCCGGTGTATTCCTGAACCGGCTGCTCCGCATCGTCGTCGGATAGAACCCGCGGACCCGCGCCGGACCCGGCCTGATCGCGCTCCGTCGCCGCGATCGAACCAGGTGTCGGAGTCTGTGCCTGCTCACGCCGTTTCTCCGCGTCGCGAGCGGCCTTGTCACGCTCCCTGCTCTCTTTATCGCCGCCGCGATCAAGAGGATCGAACTGCCGGATCTGTTGCTGGCGCTGCTGCTCAGGCGTCAATGCCGGCTGCTGGCTATCCTGCGAATCCGGCACCGCAGTTGGCTGTGTGGATGCTGATGATGTGGGCTGGGACGCCTGGGGCTGCTGCGCGAGCAGGGATAATTCGCAAGCGAATGTAAACAAAACCGCACAAACTCCCACTTTGCGCATTAGTTCAAAGTCTGACGCCAAACAAGGATGCGTGTCAAGCGTGAAAGGCCGGTAGGTACTATCTCCAGTATGCAATTCCACACCGAATACCTGACTTTTCGCACGAAGAAACACAGGGAATATATCAATATCACGCCGCAGGTCGAGACGGCTCTGTCGAAGAGCGGCATCCGCGAGGGCATGATTCTCGTCTCGGCCATGCACATCACCGCGGGCGTCTACGTCAACGATGCCGAAGACGGCCTGATTCAGGACATCGACGAGTGGCTGGAGAAACTGGCTCCGTTTCGGGACGATTACAGGCACCATCGCACCGGCGAAACGAACGGCGATTCCCACCTCAAAAGCCTGCTCGTGCATCACGAGGTGATCATTCCCGTCACCGGCGGAAAACCGGATTTCGGCCCCTGGCAGCAGGTTTATTACGCCGAGTTCGACGGCCAGAGGCCAAAACGCGTCATCATTAAGGTGATGGGCGAGTAATAAACGCCATGGGCGAATAAACTCCGCCGGCGGGAACTCGCGTGATCTCATACCGTCCATCCCAGCGTAGGAGAACCCTCATGCAGACCAAAAGCCTTGTCGTCTTCACACTTTGCGCTATTCTGATGCCCGGCGCCGAGTTGCCAGTCCGCACAGTTGTGCTGTACAAGCACGGCGTCGGTTACTTCGAACGTGCCGGAACACTGGGCCCGGGCGAGTCCGCCCGTCTCGATTTCAAAGCCGCGGAAATGAACGACGTGCTCAAGTCGCTCACCATTAACGAACAAGGCGGCAAGGTCACGGGCTTGCGCTACGACTCCAGCATTCCGCTCGACCGGAAGTTGGCCGAGTTCCCATTCCGGATCAATAACGGCGAGCCGCTCAGCGCCGTGATCGATCAGCTCAAAGGGGCGCGCATCGAGATGGAATTCGGTCCGCAGAAGATATCGGGCGCCATCGTTTCCGCCCGCCTGATCGAAGGCGATAAGGACCGCCCGGAGCGCGAGCAGTTAACGTTGCTGATGGATTCCGGCGAACTGCGCAACGTGGATCTCGCCGCAGCTACCTCGATCCGGTTTACCGACCCGAAACTTCAATTGCAGTTCAAGGATTACCTCACCGCGCTGACCGGCGCCCGCTCGCAGGACAAGCGCAGCGTCTATATCGATTCCGCTGATTCGAAATCGCGCGATGTTCAGGCTGCCTATATCATCCCCATGCCGGCTTGGAAATCGAGCTATCGATTATTGTTCGTGGAAACCGGCCAGCCCACGCTCGAAGGCTGGGCAATCGTCGACAACACTACCGGCGAAGATTGGACGAACGTGCAAATGTCGCTCGTCTCGGGCAAGCCCATTTCGTTCATTAGCCAGTTGTACGCGCCTAAATACATAAATCGGCTGGGCGCGGAGCTGGCCGAAGACCGGGCGATCGCCCCAACCGTTTATAGCGGCGCCGAGCAGGTGACGGTGCAAGCATCAGCCGGTCCGGTGAATGGAAGAGCGAGCGGCAAGGGCGGCGGTTTCGGCCCAGGTGAGGGAGGCGGTGTCGGAGGCGGGGTATTTCGGGCACGGGCGCCGGAGATGAGCACTGTCGTCTCCGCTGGTCCCGCGCAGGAAATCGCCGACCTTTTTGAATACAGCATCGCGACTCCGGTCACCGTTCGCAAAGACGAATCGGCCATGTTGCCATTCCTCCAGCAGAAGGTCTCCGCGCGCAAACTCATCATCTACTCGGATTCCAGCAAACCGAACCCCTTCAGCGCGGCCGAGATCGTCAACAACACCGGCAAAACACTCGATGGCGGGCCGATCACGGTCTACGACGCCGGAGCATACGCCGGCGAGGCATTGGTCGAGACGTTCAAGAATGCGGACAAGCGCTTCGTCAGCTACGGCGTTGACCTCGGCACGCGCATCGCGGCCAACCTCGACTCGCGTAACGATGCCGTCCGCGAACTCCACGCCCATAATGGCCTCTTGATTACCAAAGCGGCCCAGGTGCAGAAGAAGACCTATTCAATCCACAACGTCGACGCCCGCGCGAAAACGCTGATCGTTGAACACCCGGTGCGCGCTGAATTCGCCCTGGTCGACACCCCAAAGCCCACCGAAACCGCGCGCGACGTTTATCGCTTCGAGATCAAACTGCCGGCCAACGGCTCCCTCGATTTCCCCGTAACGGAAGAGCATGTCTTCGATACGCAGATTTCCGTCTCGTCCCTGAATCCCGACGGACTGCTGGCTTACGTCCGTAATAAGAACATCACCGATAATGCGCGCCGGCAACTTCAACAGATTCTTGACCTGAAAACTCAGATCGCGAATACGGACACCGAAAAGCATTCCGTAAGCGACCAGGCAAACACCCTCAGCCGCGACGAAGAGCGCAACCGGCAGAACATCGCGAGCCTTTCATCGGTCAGTGGCCAGCAGCAACTGGTGCAGGATTACGCGCGAAAACTGGCCGATCAGGAGACGCAAATCGCTCAATTGCACGACCGCGAGGCCGCGCTCGATCGGCAACGCGCCGCCCTGCAATCTCAACTGAACGGATTGATCGAAAAACTCGACTTCTAGCTGTGTTGATGAGAGGTGGCACAGGCTTCAGCCTGTGAGTGCTTCAAGCCTTGTAGAGCCCTTTTTCAGCGCTGATCGCGGCCGGCAGATGCCCGATCCGCACAGCCTCACGGGCGTTTTGCCGGAAGCACGCGGAATCGCCGGCGGCCTTCGATTCGATACGTCTCGAAATCCGCGTAGTCGACGGTGAAAATCGTTGACAGAGACTCCCGCCTGGCGAGATGCACCAGAGTGGCGTCGGCGAAATCCATGGGGCGGTCCCAATAGCGTGACATCAATGCGTGGATTTGCGGCAGTTCCGAATGCGTAATCGCCGCAAGCTCGAGCGCGCCCGAGCGGAGGAATTTCCAGGCGCTCTCCATCTCCTTGCGATCGTCACCCACCAGGTGAAACAGTTCGGTCAAAACCCCTTCTGAGGTCATAAGGGGCAGCCGTAATTGTTGAAACGATTCCACACAGACCCGGTGCCAGCGATCCGTGTGGTCCAGCAGCGCCAGAATGGCGCCCGTGTCGATAAGAGCGTTAGCGCCCATAGCGGCGCCGCAGACGTTGCCGCACGGTCTCGCTGGCGGTTTCCGACCGTCGGGTGTCGCCGCTCGCGAAGGACCCGAAGCATTCCGACGCAGCCTTCTGAAGCCTGCGTTGCCTCTCATCGTCATCGCCCTCGGAGTCGCTGTTCTTCAGCCACTCCTGTGCCGCCATATCCAGCACCGCGGAGAGCGAGACCTTGCGGCGCCGCGCTGCGCGCTCCAGGCTTGTTTTAATGTCGGTGGAAACACGCCAGCTATACACCTCGGTCTTCATGCACTACAGTGTAGCGCATTTAAATATTGCGGCTCCGAGGCGCGGCTCGGATTTTCAAACCCGCTCCGTATGCGTCGGCTCCTTGGTTGGACTGTTCAACAGTTAAACTGGGGTGAGGGTCAAATGGATATCGTTACTGTCAAGAACAAGTTTCAGATTGTGATCCCGCAGCATGTCCGCAAACAGGTGCGCATCGAGATCGGCGACGTTCTCGAAGCGGCCGTGGAGAACGGGAAGATTACCTTCACCCCCAAGAGCTTGATTGACCGGCATCTGGCCGAAGGACTGGAGGATGCAAGGAACGGCAGGACCCATGGGCCTTACGCTAGTGCGGTCGATGCAATTCGCGCGCTGGAGGCACGCGCCAAACGCCACGCGGCAAAACGCCGGAAATGAAGCTTCGCTTCACGGAGAAGGCTGACAAGGACTATGCGGCGTTACCTCGGACTATCCGCAAGGCTTTCGAAAAACAGCTGGTGTTCCTGCTGGAACAATTTTGAGACGTCCCTCGTTGCAAGCAAAAAATACACCGGATCGCTCAATGTGTGGCAAGGCAGGGTAACGCTGGGTTGGCGTTTCTACTTCGTCATTGAAGGCGACGAGTACGTTATCCTTTCCATCATTCCTCACCTCAAATAGGTCGTCGACCAGGTAGCTGATCAAATGAATAAAAAACTCCCTTCCGCAAAAGTACCCCTTCCCGAATTCCGCTCGGACAAGGAGGCCGCTGAATATTTCCAGACGCACTCCGCGGCGGATGTGTGGGATCAATTACCCGCAGGCAAACAAGCGAAGTCGTCGGCAGCTCTGGCAAAGTCGATCCGGGAGCGCCATGCAGGCGCAAAAGCCCCCATTTCAATTCGCCTGATGCCTGAACAGATTGCGTTGGCGAAAAAGATCGCCGCGGTGAAATCGGTCGGCTACCAGACGCAATTACGCATGTGGATCGCCGAGGGAATTCAGCGCGAGATGAAGGGGCGTCAGCCCGTGAGGCGTGGTCAGTAGTCCGGTTTGCGACCACGCGTCCACATGAAGAACTATAATCAAGGCAAACAGCCATGGAGACAATCACTGTCGAATCGATTCCAATTCATGTGGGACGAGAAGAGGACGGTCGCTGGTGGGCTGATATCGAGTCCATGCCCGGGGTGATGGCTTATGGCGCGACACGCGAATCGGCGATTGCGTCCGTCAGAGCCCTGGCCCTGCGAGTCGTTGCCGACTGCATCGACCACGGCGAGGAAGTTCCCGCACAGTTTGCCATCGTCTTCTCAGAGGCATGAGCCGCTGGCGGGCGGTCAAGGCGAGACAGCTTCTCGCCGCTCTGGTGCGAATCGGGTGGACAGAAGCATGGCAGCGCGGCTCTCATCGCAGACTGAAGCGGGAGGGGTGGCCGAATTATACGTTCGCATTTCATGACAGCGATGAGATCGGTCCTGCACTTCTTGCGCAAATCGGAAAGAAAACGGGATTGCGGCCTGAGGACCTTTAGTTTACTGACCCGGCATGAGTCGAACCCGGCGAAAGGCGAAATGCTGACGTCGCGGCCAGTGTGAGCGCCACTTAACAGGGCCTGCCTCGTTCGATGTGTTCGGCCCACTTCAGCCACTCTTGAGAATCGCTCCGGCGTGGTATCAGTTCGACGCCATAATAGTGGCAGGTTATTCAAGTGGTCACTTTATCCGGCGTTTACGTGCCGGTCTCAGTCGCATTCCCTGGAACGCTCGCGGATATCGATGCGTTTCTGAGTCTCCTCAGCACCTTGAGCCGCACCGATGTCGTATTTTGGTGCGCGAAGATCAATCACGTGTTGACGAATGCTTCTGATCTGAACCACATGCAGCGGCAAGCGGTTGGCGTTCGCCAGTTTTTAACGCCGGAGGAAGCCTACTTAATTGGGGGCTTTTCAGAAGAGCATGGTGGGACAGTAACCGTCTTCCTTAGAGGCGCACTCCTTGAGATTATTCGATGGGCAGTTCTGGTGTGTGAGGACCACACGAACGACGGCACGACCTTCGAAGATCCTGAAGTTCGGCGAACGTTTGCAAAAGTCGCGCTCATTGCGAACGACATATGGGGGAGTCGGGTTTACGGGAGGTTGAGCCTTGACGGCGGCATTGCAGCCGCACGAGATCGCTCGATCGGCCCTTTCCGAAAAGGAGTCGAGGCAGGGATGGTCGCGCCCCAGCTGGCGCACAGCCTGGGCCGCGGCTGGGAGATCTTCCACAAGTTGATCCCTGCGACGAACAAATTCTTTTCCGAGCGCTTCGAATCGGCCGCTGGATTGAATATTGAGGAGTACTATGCGTGCGCGTGCACATTGATCACCAACCTCCTGAAACCGGGATCAGCAGCCAGCATCTTCGATTCCACCACGGTCGGGAGTAACACAAAGAATCCGGCATTGCTTGAACACTTCGTGGCGCTGGAGTCCCAGACGTTATCCGATCTTCGCCGGGCTCTCTGGGGCGACGACCCCGTCGAGGAGATTCTCGGGAAGGACCTCCCGGTCTATGACTACAAGCCTCTTCGGGAGAAACCCCTGATCCGGGCCGCTGATGGTCGAACGATCATCAGCGACCCGGTATTCATGAACGACAAGCTCTCAGTTGGGCCGCTTTTCCACGCTTTGAGATCCTGCCGTTCTGATGAGGTACAGCAGATGTTTGCTGACTTTGGACACGCTGTTGAGCGCCACGCACAGGCCATTCTGCGACGCGCCTTTCCTATGCCTGTAGCCGGGCTATTCGATCCATTGGCATGTGGACTGTCGGGAACGAGCAGCAGGGGCGAACGATTCGAGATTGACGCCCATCTTAACTATGTGACGGACCTTATTTTGTTTGAAGTCAAAGGAACGTGGCTGCGGGAAGAGGAGTTCGCGCCCGAAAACTCACCATCGTTGCTGCGATCTCTGTATCGACAATACGGAGCGTCGGAAGAGGGTAGAAAAGGCACTGCGCAGTTGGCGAGGCTCGTCACTATGATCTCCAGCGGGGAGTGGTTCGGACCAGAATTCCGGCAAGTAAGACGGATTCTACCGGTCCTGGTAGTTCAAGACCTATTGCTGGGTGCCCCCGGATTTGGGTCGTTTGTAGCGGCGGCCTTCGACCGCGCATTGGGTCCGTGCGAGCGGCTTGCATCCGGCGAGCGCTTGAAGGGTACGATGCGTGTGACGGCTCCTATTGTGATCACAATTGAGGATCTCGAATTGCTCGAAGTCTCTGTTGAGCACTTCGGTTTCCGCGAAGCGCTCGTCGACTATTCCGATGAATATCCCGAACGCATGACATCGTTCAGCCAGTTTTTGGCAATATCTTCCAAGTATTCGCGTCAGATCTACGGGAACCGCCATTTGGCATCAGCCTCGATGGAAGCTCTTCAACTCGCTATGGAACAACTATTTTCACAACCCGCGGCCCGGC
The DNA here is from genome assembly GCA_049516355.1 of Bryobacteraceae bacterium. Taxonomy (GTDB): domain Bacteria; phylum Acidobacteriota; class Terriglobia; order Bryobacterales; family Bryobacteraceae; genus BOG-234. Next base: position 16,433 of record JBEKTF010000055.1, read on the forward strand.
GAGGCGGGCGCTCAGAGGAATGAAACAGCTTTAGGTCGGGTTGGCACTCCGCGCAATCTTCCAGATACACTGGAAAGCGGCCGTATCACGCGCAAACCGCCGACTTGGCGCCAAGGCACGACTCAGATTCTCAAACCCTCACCGCATCTTCCATCAAAGACGATTTACTCCACCCGCAGCTCAACCCATCCAGGCAGCGTAGCCGGCTTATTCTTCAGAAACACCACCCGCCGCGTTTTCGGAAACGGCAATCCCGATTTAATCGCGCGCTCATAATAAGGCAGAACCCCAAGGACTATCCGATAGTCCTCCTCGCCAGCCCCAATAGCCGCCGACTTGCTCAAAAAACCCGCGCCCCAACCAATCGCGAGAAGACATCCGCCATCCTGCTGCACCGCTTCGAGCCGTCGCTGCAGCTCTCCGATGGAAGCCGCGAGTCCCTCCAAACCCGTCCACGCGGCATACTGCGCGTGCAGTTCGAGTTGTTTCGCCGCATACCGGTTGCCCGCTGCGAACAGGCGATCCCGAGTGACCGGCGTACTCCAACGCAACGCCTGCCGTACCTCTTCACGATTCAGGAATGCATTCTCGCGCCATGTTCCTTCGAACGTGGTCCCGGGCGCAGCCATTTCCGCGAACGTCGGCGTCCCTTCTTCGGGACGCTTCCCCTCGGCAGCGCCGCGGCCGGTCTGCTTCCATCCAAGCGCGTACTGTTGCGGTCCACGGGCCACCAGTGTTGCGAGCCGCAGCATATAAACACGATAAGCATCACGCGTACCGTGCGCGGAATCCGCCACGGAAACCACTCGCAGGCGGTCCGATCCACCAGACCCGGCCGTCTGTGGCTCGATCAATTCCGCGGGGTGACGCGATGGACGCTCGCTTGTCAATTTCCCCGCGACTTCGCGAATCGCCGCGGGCTTCAGATTCGCAAAAACGAACGCCGTCCGCAGCACGCCCTTGATTGCGGCACCGGGAAGAAACGGACCTTCATCCGTCGCGGCGAACGTCGGGATGCTCAAACTCTCGGCCTGGGCGCGTTCCCAGTACGGCGTGTACGCGGCATCTTCAAACGGAATTCGCCGGTCCGCATAATTCTGCGCAAATCCGCCCCACGACGCGAAATCGAGTTTCGTAGCTTTGTGCAATTGCGCCAGATAACCCTCGAGCCGGGGCCCCTTCGAGAGCAGTTTAAAAATGCGCGGCTGGTCGAGCACGTTAACCTGATCGCGCCACACCATGTAATCGATCGGCGAAAGCTTGTCTCCATTGCCGACCAGCGTCGGCGTCAGCACGGTCACGCGGTACTTCATGCTTCCACCTCGAGCGGAACGGGAACCGCGAGAGCGAATCCTGCACGCCATGCCGGATGCGGAAAGCCTTCCGGCGCCACATCCACCGCGCGTCCGCGTAATGCCGGGGCCATCAGCACTGAACCTTCCTCGATCATGCGCACATGCTTCTTCTTCACCGAACCCGCCGCACTATCGGTCCACCCGGCGCGCGTCGTCGATATGTAATCGCCACGCGACCAGTCGACTGCGTCGTCCGCATGGGGCGAGTAGAGCGACAACATCCACCACGCTCCGGCATGGCCTTCCCCCGCAAACAGCGGCGAAGCATCGGAGAACTCCGGTTCGGCCGCCCTGCCCCAGCCGCGCGATCGCTCGCCGCCGAAGCCGGAATCGGCCAGCAGCCGCAACGCCGATTTGACGCGTGTCTCCCACTCGTCGCCCGCAAGCTCCATCAAGCCCCACCAGCCCGCGCTCGGCGCAAATTCCAGACAAGCGGTCCGATGCGGTTCCGTCTGACCGGTGATCCGATCGACGGCGGCCCCGGATCGCATCCCGACCTCGAACGGCGCGGCCAGTCCCGCCGGCAACATGCACTCACTGGCGCCATCCACCGCCCATCGCGATTCGTTCACCACGCCGCGGCGCGCCACTTCCAACGGGACCAACTTCGCGGCTTTGACATAGAGCTTCCCGGCGCCGGATGGTGGCCATGAAGTTCGTGGCGGGGCGATCAGACGCGTGTCGCCCACAAAGGGGAACAGGGAACTGAAACGAACAGCCGAGCCTTCAGCCGCGCGCGCGGTCGCATCGAGCCAGGGCTCCAGCAAGCCGAGCGAACTCATCGCGTGGGTGACTGCCGAGTACAGCGCGTCGCTGTGGTAGACCGCGTCGACTCTTTCGCGATCGCCCGTGCGATGCCCCGCGCGCCACGGACCCGTGGGCCGCAGCCTGATCTCAATTAAAGCCATGACAGTGTCACGATGGTGGCACAGGCTTCAGCCTGTGACGAGAGAGTCGCCAATCTCCTGCACTTTGGATTGCAGTGCAGCCAGATCCACGTCCGACGCGATCTCGCGCTCCGCCGCGCCTGAAGCATAGTAATCTTTGCCGCGCCAGGTCAGCTTGAGATGATCGAATCGCACACAACCGCTGCCGCGCGATCCGCCGCCGCCCAGCGCGTCGTCTTCCAGCAACCGCAGGCCTTGCAGGACCAGCGCGGGCAACGCCGCATCCTCGGCGCAAAGAAGGTCGAGCACCAGTCGCACACGAAAACGCGCACCCGCGGGAACCCGTTCCAGAGTCCGCGGATTGGCCTGTGACGTAATGCGATCGATCGCATTCTCGCTCTTGACCTCGGTCAGTTCATCGTCGAGATTCTCGCGCATCTGCGCCGTAATGCTCTCCGGCACCAGAGGCGCATCGAAAACACTCAGCCGCGCGGGCGTCGCGAAGTTGCTGTCGATATCGCCGCCGCCCACCTTCTCCATCCGCCCTGGGCTACGTCCGAAAAGAATACAGATCTCGTCGTCCGGCCGGTCGCTTTGGTGAATACGCACTTCCTGGCCTTTCCGCTTCGAAATAAAAACCAGCTCGGAAGGAACGGCCATACCAGTAGCCTGTTCGAGCAGCGCGCGAATGCGGCCGCGCAGCGTGCTGCCGGGGACGTAAGGACGGCCGTGCGCATCCTTCACCACGGGGTTATCCGCGCCGCCGATTTCGAGCGAGCCTTTGCCCGCGCCGACGTGCAGACCGGTCTCGCAACGCATCTCGCCTTCGAGGATCAGCTTCCCGATCAGCTTCAGTTCCGTTTGTGCAGTGTGAGCGCTCATTGCGTCCTTTGCCGTTATTCGTTGTAGGCCACTATGGCCTCGAAGAGGTCGCGGAACCTTTCGTATCCGCGCACATCGTTCTTCCGCGTGACCTGCAGCAACAGCCGCTCGATCTGGTCGAGGCTGCGCAATCCATGCCGCGCGATCGTATAAGCCAATCGGGCCCGCAGCATTACGAACGCGTGTTGCCGTTCCGCTTCGGGCGTACGCGTCGCCCGGCGCACGGCGTTGTAGAGGCGCCGCAACTGGCTCCGCGTTCCGGAATCGAGATCGCGCATACGGCTTACCACCACGTGGGCCTGGTTATCGAGATACAGGCTGTCGCCGATCAGCTTGTCGAGATCGATCTCGGGCGGGCCTTCCATTCGCCGGTCGCCGCCTGGCCGCCGGTCGCCACCCCTGTCCCCGCCGCGATCGCCGGGACTGCGGCCCCGATCGCCGCCTCCCCCTTGGGGGCGCCCACCCCTCTCACCACCTCCACCACCGGCGCCGGGCGGACGATTCTCGCGATTACGATTGCCTTGTTGTGTTGGTGTCGTCTGCTCTTCAGCCATGTTGCCCCTAACAGTTCCCTTCGATCTTATTCCTATGCCCTCAGTCTTCAGCCAGGCGCGCCCATTCGAGGGCAATCAAACCTTCCGGGCGCAGCTTCAGCCGCCCTCGCAGATTGCGGCCGGCCATTTCCTTCATGAGGTGTGCGCGCAATTTTTGAAATTCCCGCTCACGGCGGCTTGCCACTCGCGCGAAACGCCGCTGGAACCGCAGTGCGCGCGCCATCAATCGCTCGTCATCGCTCCCCCCGCGCCCGTCTCCGCGCTCAGGCCCTTCTACCTTCTTATACAGGTTACGCAGTTGCTCAAGGAACTGGCGTCCCCCGCGAAACTCTTCGTTCAGGTGTACAATCGCTTCCTTCAAATCCGCCGCGTCGTTCAATTGCTTCCACTCGAGCACGCGGCCCAGGATATGAAGACAATCCTTATCGGTGGCTCGGGCAATTTCGAGATCCCGCCCGCAGTCCTCGTACGTTCTCGCGAGCGAAGCCCCTGGTTCCGCAATCGTCAGCGCCATCGTGATGGTTTTTGCCTCGGCACCCGGAAGTTCCTTGAGATTTTCGGCCGCGAAACGCGAAAAGACGCGTTCCAGTTCCCGCGCAAATCCAGCCAGCGCGTCCCACGCCCCGTAAATCGCGAAGTCTGAGCCGGCGGCGTGAAGAACTGTGACCCGTTGAAAATATTCACCCTGTGAGCACAGCAGTTCGATCTCACCCGCCAGGAATTGCTTGTAGAGCATGGAGAGGTGGACGTGTTCCTCCACGCTCTGCAAACGACGCATGCGGGTTTCGAAGTCGTCAATCTCGCCGCGCAATACGCCCCATAGTCTCTGTCCATGGGCTCGTCGGGCCAGCTCTTTCGTCGAAGCGAATGCGTCGCCGTTGCGCGCCCCATGGCGTGTGACTGGGATCGCCGCATTGCTACCCACATCCCATCGGTATTCGCCGCCTTCCGCCGCGATCAGCGCGGGAAAGTCGAAACTCCAGCCAATCGCCGAAACCTCTCTCAGATCGCGCGGAATTCGGTCCTGTCCGGCGCCCTGCGCCGGAAAAGGATCGAAATAACCAGGCTCCATCGTGCGCGGGCGGGCTTCCCGCATGCCTTCCTGCAACCGTTTGCGGACGATCGTCCAATCGCCCAGATTCTCGGTCGCGCTCCAGGCAATACTCAGTTTCCCGCCGCTGATTTCGCTCAATTTCTGCGACACGCGGTTGAGAAACTGGCCCGCAGCCTCCGCTCGCGCCTGATCGGGCAGGATCACCACAAACCGGTCGCCGCCCGACGATCCCAGCATCAGGGGCGGCAACTGCAACTCTGCAAGGAGCGCGCGCGGCACGGCTTCGCCGATGAGGACAAGCCACATCGAACGTGCCTCGAACGCACGATTGTCCCGGTCTGCAGGAACCGCGAGCAGGAAATCTTCGGTGCCCCGCAGCCTGCCTTGTAGGAGGATCTGGGCTGACATTCGGAATCTTCCGTATTAGCCTAACACGCGGTCTAAACGTGGAAGTCGCTCTGCTATCCTGAGGGATCAAATCCCCGTAAGATCTGATTCCTGAAGGAGAAACACCCCAACCATGCCCGTCAAAGTAGGCATCAACGGCTTCGGCCGCATCGGCCGCAACGTTGTTCGCGCGGCTCTTCATAATCCTGAGATCGAGTTCGTCGCCGTGAACGACCTCACGGACACGAAAACGCTCGCCCATCTCACGAAGTACGATTCGGTGCTGGGTAAATTGCACGAGGACGTCAAGATCGAGGGCGACAGCATCGTCATCGGACATCGAAAGATCAAAGTCTTTGCCGTGAAAGATCCGGCCGAGCTGGACTGGAGCTCTCTTGGCGTGCAGGTCGTCGTCGAATCCACGGGCCGCTTTACCGAAGCGAAGGACGCCGGTAAGCATCTGCGCGGAACGGTGAAGAAAGTCATCATCTCAGCGCCCGCGAAGGATGAGGATGTGACGATCGTCCTCGGCGTGAACGATGCCGCTTACGATCCGGCGAAGCACAACATCATTTCGAACGCATCCTGCACCACGAATTGCCTGGGGCCGGTCGTGAAGGTGCTGCACGAGAAGTTCGGCATCGTCAAGGGATCGATGACCACGATCCATAGCTACACCAACGATCAGAACGTCCTCGATTTCCCTCATAAGGACCTTCGTCGCGCGCGGGCTGCCGCCCTCAATATGATTCCGACTACCACGGGTGCCGCCAAGGCAATCGGTCTGGTGATGCCGGAATTAAAGGGCAGGCTCGATGGGTATGCCATGCGGGTTCCGACGCCTGACGTTTCTGTCGTCGACCTGGTCGTTGTCACTCAAAAGAAGACCTCCGACAAGGAAGTGAACGCAGCCCTCAAGGCCGCGGCAGAAGGCGAACTAAAGGGCATTCTCGAGTACACCGAGGATCCTGTGGTTTCAACGGATATGCTCCACAATTCGAATAGCTCGATCGTGGATGCCGGGATGACCAAGGTCATCGATGGCGATCTCGTAAAGGTCGTCGCATGGTACGACAACGAGTGGGGCTACTCGTGTCGTGTGAACGATCTGATCTTGTTCCTGGCAAAAAAGGGTCTTTAGTTCGCGGAACTTTCCGTCCGTCGATCGTCATATAGTTAAGACAGATTCGCGGATGCTTCGCATAGCCAGCTTGTTTTTTGTCATCGCGGGATTGGCTTTGCCGGAGACGCAGAGCGGAGTCGTCCGTTCCGGCGGACAGGCAATCCCTGGCGCTGCGGTAACCGCTATCTGTGGCACCGACAAGATCACCACTGTCACGGATGAAGCAGGGCAGTTCGACTTAGGCGGCCTGCCTTCCGCGCCTTGCAAGTTCTTCATTTCGATGTTCGGATTCGAGCCTGCGCAGCGTGATGTAACGGCTTCGTCCTCTCCGCTCACCTTCGATCTCAGGCTGCAGACGCGCGCCACGCTCGCGGCCGAACCCTCGGTCGCGCCTGCAGCACCGGTGCAGACAACTCGCCGAGGTCCAGGCCGTGGCGGCTTCGGGCGAGGCGGGTTTCAAGGTGGGCCGGGCCGGGGCGCAGCGGCCCAAGGCGGAGTGGCACCAAGTGGAGCACCGAACGCCACCGCTGGCCCCGGGCGCGGCGGCCCGGGATTCCGGAATCTTAACCTGATCCAAAACAACGACAACGCCCCAAACGCCGGTGAAGTCGAGCCGTTACCTTCCGGAACCGTCGAGGACGCAAGCGGCTCAAACGAGGCGTTTCTGCTGAATGGCAGCCTGAGCCAGGGAGTCCAGGCTCAACCGGGCGATGCCCTCGGGTTAGGGGGACTCGGGGCATTCGGTCCTGGAGGCCTCGGCGGTCCCGCGGGCAATCCGTTTGGGACTCAAAATGGCCCCGGCGCCAATGGGGCTCTTCCGTCCCTGGGTGCGGAACCCGGCGGCGGAGGGGGCGCTGGAGGGGGTTTCGGCGGAGGCGGTTTCGGAGGAGGCAGGGGCGGCGGAGGGCGCGGAGGCGGTGGCCGCGGCGGACGGAACGCAGTGCCGAACCGCAATTTCCAGTTCGGCAACCGAATCAATCGTGGACGCCGCAATCAGTTCCAGGGAAGCGTGTATTACACGGTCGGGAACTCCGTTCTGAACGCCCGGCCGTATTCGTTCACATCGCCCACTACGCTGACGGGCGCGGAATTGCCGAAGGCCGGCTACGCCGCAAATCGCTTCGGCTTCTCGGGCGGCGGCCCACTCGTCATCCCGCACCTCTTCAGCGGAGACAAGACTTTCTGGTTCGTGAACTACACCGGGAATCGTTCCAAGAACGGCTTCGACGACGTCACCACGGTCCCGACGCTGGCAGAGAGGGGAGGCGATTTCACGGGACTCGCCGCTCCTTCCTCGGCAATCGTGCTCAACTATCCGGGCATCGTGAATAATGTGATTCCGTCGAGCATGCTGAATCCCGCCGCGGTGGCGCTTCTCGCTTACGTTCCCTTGCCGAATGCGCCCGGGTTGAAGAACAACTACCAGTTGATCGGCGCCAATCCATCGAATAACGACAACCTGCAGACACGCATCAACCAGACCATCACGGCCAAAGACGGACTGGACGTCAACTTCAACTACCAGCACCGGAGTTCCGAAACCATCCAGCCCTTCGGATTTGCCGATCCGACCAGTGGGTACGGGCTGAGTTCTTCCCTGACGTACCGGCACACGTTCAACCGGAGCCTGATCAACAGTCTGGTCTGGAATTTCAGCCGCAATCTGAGCCACACGCTCTCCGCGTTTGCGTATGGTCCGAATATCGAGGGAAATTTGGGGATCACAGGCGTTTCGCCCACGCCCGCGCAGTACGGCCCGCCAACAATCTCGTTCACGAACTTCGGGTCGCTGAGCGATGCAACGCCTTCCTCGACGCGGTCCCAAACGTCGGCTGTCAACGATACGCTGATCCAGATTCACGGCAAACAAACCATCACGTACGGAGTTGGTTTCCAGCGGCGGCAGAACAACACAACATCCGATTCGAACGCGCGCGGCACCTTCAACTTCACGGGTGTCGAGACCGGTTACGATTTTTCGGATTACCTGCTGGGCTTGCCATACCAGACTTCGGCGGTGACGTATCTGAACAGCAATGACGCCCGTTACCTGCGGGAGACAGCGGTGAACGGCTTCGCCACCGACGACTACAGAGTGCTCTCCAACCTGACGATCAACGGAGGGCTGCGTTGGGAGTATTTCGCACCGTACACCGAAAAGTACGGCCAGATGGCGGACCTGGACTTTGCGCCCGGCTTCACCGCCGTCGCGCAGGTGCTGCCGGGACAGACGGGCCCGTACTCGGGATCGTTTCCGCAAGGATTCATCAAGCCCGATTACAAGTTGTTCTCTCCCCGAATCGGGATCGCGTGGAAGCCCTGGAAAGCGAGGCAGATCGTGGTTCGCAGCGGTTATGGGGTTTATTACAACGGCAGTGTCTACGGGCAGCTTGCATCGAGGCTGGTCGGGCAACCGCCGCTTGCTACAACCACTCAGCTCTTTCAGAGCACGGCAACTCCTTTGTCGCTCGAAAACGGCTTTCCCCTCGTGCAATCGGATCTGATCGCCAATACATTCATGGTGGACAAGAATTATCATCCCGGTTACGCGCAGAACTGGACGACGTCCATTCAGGAAACGTTCGCGAGAGTGTATGTGTTGACAGTCGCCTATAACGGCGTCAAAGGCACGCATCTGGATGTTCTGCAGCTGCCGAACCGCGCCCCCCTCGGCACGCCACAACTGCAAGTGCAGAGCAACTTGATGATTCCGAACACAGGTGAATTCACTTACGACAATTCGTTGGGAAACTCGATCTACAACGCCGCTCAGGTTTCGATCACGCGGCGATTTTCCCGCGGCGCCTCTTTCAGCGTCCTCTATACGTACTCGAAAGCCATTGACGATTCGTCCACTCTGGGTGGAGGCCCGGTGCTGATCCCGAACAATATCGGCGGGGAGCGCGCGCTCTCTCCCTTCGATCAGCGGCATGTGTTGCGGGTCAACTATAATTTCCAGTCGCCCATCAGTAATACCCGGACGGGGTATGTGGCGAATATGCTGCGGGGATGGACCATCGGCGGCGTGTTGAACGCTACTTCGGGCACACCGTTCACGGCTACCGTGAATGGCGACACGTCGGGAACGGGCTATACGGGGAACGCGCGCGCGGACGCGACCGGGCTGCCTATTACTTCGGGTTCGGGCTTTTTTAACACCGCTGCGTTCACGATTCCCTCGGCTGGCACTTTCGGTGATGCCGGGCGCGACACCATTCCTGGTATTCCTCAGTTCTCGTTGACTGCATCGTTCTTCCGCTCCTTCCGGATCGACGAAAAACGGCGAATCGAGTTCCGGATCGACAGCACGAACCCGATCAATCATGTCAATATCACCGCAATCAATACAACGGTGAACTCCATACAATATGGATTGCCGACGGGCGCGGGGGGCATGCGATCGATCACCGCTACAGTGAGGCTGAGATTCTGATGAAACGATTGTGCCTGATCCCCGCGTTGTTCCTTCTGAGCTCCGCACCGTTCCTGTTGAGCGTACAGGCGCAGGAACCTGTTTTCCAGTCGAACGCCAACCTCGTCATCATCGACGTGAACGTCAGGGACAAGGCAGGGAAAGTGATCCCCGATCTCAAGCAGAGCGACTTCACGCTGCTCGAAGACGGCAAGCCCCAGACGATTTCGGTTTTCGAATTCCAGAAGCTGGAAGGAGATGCTCTGCTGCCGGCCGTGCCCGCGGTAAAGCCGGTTGTGGAAACACCGGCCGCGACCGCACCGCGCAAGGCCGCCGGCAACGCGCCTACGGCGACTGTTCCGGCGCCCGTCATCCGCTATCAAAATCGACGCCTGGTGGCGATGCTGTTCGACTACAGCACGATGGGGATTCCGGAACAGAGCCGCGTCCAGGACGCAGCTCTCAAGTTCGTTCGCGAACAGATGAAGCCGGCCGATATCGTTGCAATTCTGTACGCGGGCACCGGCCCGGTGAAGATCGTGCAGGATTTTACGACCGATAAGGACCGGCTCGAAGAAGTGATCAACAGCTTCCAGATCGGTGCGGCAAGCGAGCTGGCGGGAGTGGCGGGCAATGGCGGCGACAACACTACCGGCGAAGATACCGGCACGGCATTCAACGCCGATGAGACGGAGTTCAATATCTTCAATACCGACAAACAACTCGCGACGCTCGAATCCGCCGCCAAGATGCTCGCGGCTTTCCCCGAAAAGAAAGCGCTGCTCTATTTCTCGAGCGGCATTTCGAAATCGGGCTTCGATAACCAGGCATCGCTTGAAAAGGCGGTGAATTCGGCCAAGCGGTCGAACGTTGCGATCTATCCGATCGACGCGCGCGGCCTGGTCGCGTCGGCTCCGGCCGGTGACGCAAGCGCCGCGGCCCCCCGCGGGACGAGTGCGTTGACCGGGGCGCAGATGCAGTCTCAGCGCGACAAGTTCAACGATTCGCAGGAAACTCTCTCCACGCTCGCGTACGACACGGGGGGAAAGCTTTACGTCGACGACAACGACCTGGCGCTTGGGATGGAGAAGGCGCGCGACGATATTGCGAGCTACTACATCATTGGCTACTACAGCACCGACATCAAAATGGACGGGAAATACCGCCGCGTGCAGGTCAAGCTGAACAAAGACATCCAGGCGAAGCTGGATTACCGCAACGGCTATTACGGTCAAAAGGAATTCAAGAAATTCACATCGAGCGATAAGGAGGATCAACTGTCGCAGGCGTTGATGCTGGGCGATCCGTTGACCGATCTTTCGCTGACGGCCGAGATCGATTATTTCCGCCTGGCGCGCGATCGCTATTTCGTTCCGTTTTCGGTGAAGATTCCCGGGTCGGAGATTGCGCTTGCCAAGCGGAGAGGCAACGCGCAGACGGAGTTCGATTTCATCGGCCAGGTGCGCGACGAACACACCAAGCTGATTGCCGTGGTGCGGGATGGCATCAAGATCAAGCTGAGCGATCAGACCGCGGCCCAACTCAGCGCATCGCCGCTGGCGTACGACACCGGATTCACGCTGCCTCCGGGGAAGTATTCGTTCAAGTTTCTGGCGCGCGAGAACGAAACGGGCAAGATGGGGACGTACGAAACAAAGTTCACGATCCCCGATCTGGCGCCCGACCGGCCCGCGCTCAAGACGAGTTCGGTCATCTGGAGCAATCAGCGGGAAGCGCTTTCCGATTCGCTGGCGTTCGCCGAGAACAAGAAGAAACTGATCGAATCCGATCCGCTGGTGCAGGACGGGCGGAAGCTGATCCCGAGTATCACGCATGTTTTCCGCAAGGACCAGAACCTTTATGTGTATCTCGAAATCTACGACCCTGGGGTGAATACGGAGCAGGCCAAGCCTAGCGTCGCGGCCACGCTCTCCTTCTATCGGGGGAAGACCAAGAGCTTCGAATCGCAGCCAGTCCGGCTGGATGCGTTCGCGGTTAAGCGCGCGCAGACCCTGCCGCTCGAGTTGCAGGCTCCGCTGGCGCAGCTGGCACCTGGAAGATATACGTGCCAAGTGAATATCGTGGATGAAAACGGGCGTAAGTTCGGATTCGCGCGTACGGATATTGTCGTGTTGCCGGATCAGAAACCCGCGGTGTAAGAAACGCGCCGAATTCACAGGCTGAAGCCTGTGCCACCCAGGGTGAATATCGTGGATGAAGACGGGCGTGGGTTCGGATTCGCTCGTACGTTGATTATGGTGCGACTGAATCAACGACCCGCCGCGTAGTCGACGGATTTGTGGATCTCCTGGAGACTCCAGACGCGAATGGGGTCGCGCTGCCGCGACGTTATCGCCTCAATCGTCGCGCGCGCGCCGCTCATCGTCGTGATACAGGGCACTCGGTAGGTAATCGCGGCGCGTCTGATCGACTTTTCATCTTCAAACGAAAGCGCGCCGATTGTTGTATAGACGACGAGTTGAATGGCTCCCGCCTTCAACAGGTCGACTGCGTTGGGGCGGCCTTCGTTGACCTTGAAGACCACCTGGCACTTGAGGCCGGCGGCTCGCAGCATGGCCGCTGTTCCGCGCGTGGCGACCAATTGAAATCCGAGGTCCGCAAATCGTTTCCCGATGACCGCGACTTCGGGCTTGTAGCGATCATTCACGCTAATGAATACGGTGCCCTTTTCGGGAAGCGGCGTTCCGGCGCTTAACTGCGCTTTTGAGAAAGCTTCGCCAAAGTTGTCGCCGACACCCATCACTTCGCCGGTGGATCGCATCTCGGGTCCCAGCGCCGGGTCCACGCCGGGGAATTTGTTGAACGGGAAGACCGGAGACTTAACGAAAACGAGCGGCACAGGGAGACGTCCGCGATACTCAGTGACTTCGTGAAGCTTTTTACCGAGCATCAATTGCACGGCCAGCTTCGGCAGCGGGACACCTGTAGCCTTACTTACGTAAGGCACCGTGCGCGAGGCGCGGGGATTCACTTCCAGCACGTACACGATGCCGTCTTTGATGGCGTACTGGACATTCATCAGCCCGATCACGTTCAACGCGCGCGCCAGCTTGACGGTGTATTCTTCGATGGTCCTGATTTCGGATTCCCGAATTGAGACGGGCGGCAGGACGCAGGAACTATCGCCCGAATGCACTCCCGCTTCCTCGATGTGCTCCATGATCCCGGCGATGAGCACTTCATCGCCATCGCACAACGCGTCCACATCGACCTCAAGCGCGTCTTCGAGGAACCGATCGACCAGCACCGGCCGATCCTGCGAGAACGTG
>JBEKTF010000056.1:0-29232 GCA_049516355.1 Bryobacteraceae bacterium
GAGTGGGCAAAAGATGGACTCACGAACGAGTTGTTCATCGTGCAGGCGCGTCCGGAAACCGTCCAGTCCCGGAAGAAGAAGGCCGTGTTAAGGACCTGGAACCTGACTCAGACAGGACCCGTGCTGGTGACCGGGCGCAGTGTGGGCGAGGCGATCGGATGCGGCAAGGCCCGGATCATTCTCGACGCGCATCGCATGAATGAATTCCAGAGCGGAGAAGTGCTGGTCACCGACAAGACGGATCCCGATTGGGAACCGATCATGAAGAAAGCGGCCGCTGTAGTGACGAACCAGGGTGGCCGCACTTGCCACGCGGCCATCATCGCGCGTGAACTCGGGATTCCGGCCATCGTCGGCACCGTGAAGGGCACAGCCGCGGTGCAGACCGGCGTGGACGTGACAGTCTGCTGCGCGGAGGGCGAAGAAGGGCGCGTCTACGAGGGCATTCTTCCCTTCGAGACCAAAGAGGTGACCCTCGATGAGTTGCCTCGAACACGCACGCAGATTCTGATGAACGTGGGGAATCCGGAAGACGCCTTCAGTCTGGCGAGCCTTCCCAATGACGGCGTGGGGCTCGCGCGACTTGAATTCATCATTGCCAACCACATTCAGGCTCATCCGCTGGCGCTGATCCACTTCGATACGCTGCAGGATGCGGAGGCGAAGGCAAAGCTTGCGGTCCTCACAGCGCTCTACGAAGACAAACCGCGGTTCTTCGTCGAAAAGCTGGCGCAGGGAGTCGCCACCATCGCCGCTGCCTTTTACCCCAAACCCGTGGTAGTGCGGCTGTCCGATTTCAAGACGAATGAGTACGCGAATCTGCTGGGCGGCGCGGAGTTTGAGCCGAAAGAAGAGAACCCGATGATCGGCTGGCGCGGCGCTTCGCGATATTACGACGAAAAATACCGCGATGGCTTTGCTCTCGAATGCCAGGCGATGAAAATCGTTCGCGACGAAATGGGACTCACCAACATGATCCTCATGATTCCGTTCTGCCGCACACCGCAGGAAGGTAGAGCGGTCCTCGCAGAAATGGCGAAACACGGTCTCGAGCGTGGACGGAACGGTCTTGAAGTCTACGTCATGTGCGAGATACCAAGCAACGTTGTGCTCGCCGACCAGTTCAGCGAGGTCTTCGATGGGTTCTCGATCGGCTCCAACGATCTGACCCAGCTGACCCTCGGTCTGGACCGCGACTCTGCCCTTGTGGCGCGCCTTTTCGATGAGCGGGATGAGGCTGTAAAGCGTCTGATCGCGAGCGCTATCCGGACAGCAAAGGAGCACGGCAGGAAGATCGGGATTTGCGGCCAGGCGCCGAGCGACTATCCCGAGTTTGCCCGCTTTCTCGTCGAGAACGGTATTGACTCAATGAGTCTCAATCCGGACTCGATTCTGAAGATGCGGATCGAGGTGGCGAAGACGGAAGCTGCAAAATCGTAGCGTACTGGTGGGGCGGACGCCCCCGTCCGCGCCGGACCCCCGGTCCGGCCCTCCGGCCTCGCGAAAACCGACTTTGTTTCTTTATTCGGGGAGGCCGGCGGAATTCGGGCGAATCAGGCCTGCTCCAGCACCATTTCGATGGCGCCACAAGGGCATTCCGCCGCGCATAGACCGCAGCCTTTGCAGTACTCGTAGTTGAAGCGGAACCGTTCTCCCGCGCCGAGTTTGATGACTGCGTTATCCGGGCACATGCCGTAACAGTTGTTGCATTCGAAACAGTTCCCGCACGACAGGCACCTTCGCGCCTCAAACAGGGCGCTGTCCTGGTCAAGCCCTCCTGCCACCTCGTCGAAAGTCGAGCGGCGGCGTGCTTCGTCAAGAAGAGGCTGCACCAACTTCGGAGCGTCCGAGTAATACCAGGTGTTCAGCCGGTCGAACGAGGCGAGCGGATGCTTCTCTGCCGGTCCATAAACCGTGCCACGCAACCATGCATCGATGTTGCGGGCAGCCTTCTTCCCATGCCCGATCGATGCGGTTGCGGAGCGCTCGGAAGGCACCATATCGCCGCCCGCGAAGACGCCCGGAACTCCGGTCATCATCCTCGCATCCACCATCGCTGTGCCGTTTTCGATCCGGAGACCTTCGACGTGCTGCAGGAAATCGGGATCTACGTTCTGCCCCAGCGCCAGAACGAGCGCATCCGCGTCGATCGTTTCCAGTTCTCCGGTGGGTTGAGGGAATCCTTTCTCGTCAAGCTTCATTTTCTCTACCGTGAAAGTGGTTCCCTCTTCCTTCCGGATGGTGGAGAGCCAACGGAACTGAATGCCTTCCTCCTCCGCTTCACGGACTTCGGAATCGTGCGCGGGCATGCGTTCGCGGGTGCGCCGGTAGACCACAATCGCTTCGTTCGCGCCGAGCCGCTTCACTGTTCGCGCCGCATCGAGAGCTGTGTTTCCGCCGCCGTAAACCAGGACGCGCCGGCCGAGGCTGGGCGGTGCCTTTCCCCCTTGTTCGGCCCCCTCCATCGAGTGTAGCAGGGAGAGCGCATCGAGGATTCGCTTCGCATCGCCTGCCGGAATATAGGCTCGCTGAGCGATCTGCGCCCCGACGGCCAGGTAAACGGCGTCGTAGCCACCCTGTTCCATCTCAGCCACGGGATCTTCGATACGCGTGTTCAGCCGAATCGTGACGCCCATCGCCAGGATGCGGGCGATCTCGGCGTCCAGAATATTGCGCGGCAGCCGGTACTTCGGAATGGCGTACCGCATCATGCCGCCCGGGGCCGGCTGCGCTTCGCAGATCGTGACGCGGTGTCCCAGCCGCCGCAGATGGTAAGCGGCGGAGAGCCCCGAAGGACCGGAGCCCACAATCAAGACATGCTTGCCGTCGGCCGTCGGCGCTTCGAACGCCCATCCCTGACGGATCGCCTCATCTCCGAGGAAACGTTCCACTGCATGTATGTTGACCGCCACGTCGAGTTGACCACGATTACAGGAAGACTCGCAGGGGTGGTAGCAGATCCGTCCCATGATGGCCGGCATGGGGTTGTCGATCGTCAGCGTTTCCCACGCCCGGCGATAATCGCCCGCTTCGGCGTGATAAAGCCACGCCTGGATATTCTCTCCCGCGGCGCACGCGTTGTTGCACGGCGGCAAACGGTTTACAAACACGGGCCCTTCCGTACGCCATGAGCCAGTATGGTTGGTCAGGCTGGACCCGGGATCGAGAGTTGTCGCAAAGGGCTTCTGCATGGTTCACTGCTCCTCAGTCGAGCAGGTGGAAGCGCTCGATGTTCCGATCGGCGATCGCCTGCAGCCGCGCAATCCGATCGGCGTCGGTCACGGGATGGAACAGGTGCGCAAAGCGCTTCTGCGGCCGCAAATATTCCTCGACGGGAACACGCCGCCGGATCGTCGTATGGCTACTGACCTCGCCGAACTCGGCTTCAAACAACGGAAAAAACCCGGTTTCGACCGCCAGCCGCGCGACCTTGATGGTGTCTCGCGGCTCGGAACCCCAGCCGAGCGGGCACGGCACGTGAACGTGCACATATCGCGCGCCACGCAACAATGTCGCGCGCTCGATCTTGTCTTCGAGATCGCGCAGATTCGCCACTGACGCGGTGGCTACGTAGGGAATCTGGTGCGCCATGGCGATGAGGGGAATGCTCTTGCCCTGGCCGAACCGATTGCCCGGCTCTACCCCGAGCGCAGGCGTGGTTGCCGTGCGCGCGGCAGCGGGCGTCGCGCTCGATCGCTGCACTCCGGTATTCATGTACGCTTCGTTGTCGTAGCAAACGTACAAAACGTCATCGTTACGCTCGAACATGCCCGACAGGCACGCGAAGCCGATATCGGTCGTGCCGCCGTCGCCACCCTGCGCGAGCACCCGAACATCCTCACGGCCTTTGACTTTCATTGCGGCCGCGATGCCTGTAGCCACGGCGGGAGCGTTGCCGAATAACGAGTGCATCCAGGCGATCTGCCATGAGCTTTCCGGATACGGCGTCGAGAATACTTCCAGACAACCGGTCGCGTTCGCGACTACCAGCCGCCCTTTCGAAGCCCGCATCGCCGCGTCGATCGCATAACGCGCGCCCAGCGCCTCTCCACATCCCTGGCACGCACGGTGACCGCAGTTGAGGGAGTTGGCGCGATCCGCGGCAGACTGGATGGAGCGGTCCTCTTCGCCAAGCAGACGATTGCCGATGGTGAACGTGCCGGTTTGGTAGAACTTGATCTGTGTGAAAGACATACTGGATTCCTCAGGCCGGCCGAAGTGCGGCGGTACGCAGGTCGCGAAGGATGTTTTCCGCCGTCGGACCTGAGCATCGGCGCTCACTCTGACGTTCCAATTCGCGGGAGACGGCATCTTCGTTGAGGTCGAGGAACGTCAGGGGCGGCAACTGTCCGCGGTTCGCTCGCTCGAAGGTTTCTCTCAAGGATTTGCGAGTGATCGGCCGGCCTCCGAGCCCGGCCACAACAGTCGAGACCTTCACAGGAAGTCCCGTGAGCGCCGTCTGTACCTCCATGGAGACGATGCCGCCTGTGCCGACCGCCAGGCACTTTTCAACCACAACCACCTGGCGGGCGCGGCCGAGTGTCTCTCGCAGGACATCGAACGGAAATGGCCGATACGAGCAGATGCTTACAGAGCCGATGCGCACGCCGTCATCGCGAAGCTCGTCGATAACCTCCTGAATCGTGCCGTTGACTGAACCGAGGGCCACAACCAGGATCTCGGCATCGGCGTCGGCTTCCTCAGTGCGGTAGCCGCGCACCAGACCACCCGAGTTGCGTCCGAACGCCCGAGCGAATTCCCGGCTCAGTTCGGGAATGCGTTCGAGCGCCTGAAGTTGCGCGCGGTGGGCAAGGTATCGCACTTCCGTGAAAGCCTCTGGCCCTACCAGCGAGCCGATCGAGAGCGGCGCAGCCGGATCGAGTACCTGCCGTGGTTCAAACGGAGGCAGCCAGGCGTCTACCTCTTCCTGAGACGGAACGTCGACGCGCTCATAAGCATGGGTCAGGATAAAGCCGTCCATGCAAACCATTACCGGCAGAGAAAGCTCCTCGGCGAGCCGGAACGCCTGTATGTGCAGGTCCGCGGCTTCCTGGTTGGTTTCGGCGTAAAGCTGAAGCCAGCCGGAGTCGCGCACAGACATGGAATCGGAGTGATCGTTCCAGATGTTGATGGGCGCACCGATCGCGCGGTTCCCGATCGTCATCACAATCGGAAGGCCGAGGCCGGAAGCGTTGTAGACGGCCTCCGTCATGTAGAGAAGCCCCTGGCTGGCGGTAGCTGTATAGCTGCGCGCGCCGGCCCCCGATGCGCCAATGGCCACCGACAGCGCCGCGAATTCCGACTCCACATTGATGAACTCGCAACGCTTCAGCCGGCCGGACTTCACCATTTCGCCAAGAGCCTCGACGATGTGGGTTTGCGGCGTGATCGGATAGGCGCAGACCACCTCCGGACGGCAGAGCGCAACCGATTCCGCCACCGCGCGCGATCCTTCAATTTGCCGAAGCATGGGCTCCCATTCTGGCTTCCTGCACCATGTCCCAGGCAGCCTGCGCGGCGGCGGCGTTGGCGGCGCCGACTTTAGCGCTGAACTTTTCGCGAATGGCAGCGAGGACCGATTCCAGCCGGAGGATTCCGGTGAGAGCTGCAAATCCGCCCAGCAGCGCGGCGTTGGGGAGCGGGCGCCCGACGTACTTGAGCGCCAGTTCCGTGGCTCCGATCGCGACGCGATGTTCGGGAGGGCATCCGGCCCGCGCGAGTGCGGGCGGATTCTGCTCGTCACTCGAATTAATCAGAGCGAATCCACCTGGCGCGAGTCCTTCAAACAGGCCCGGCAGGAGCAGCAACGTAGGGTCCTGAATGATCAGCGCATCGGGATACAGAACAGGTTCGCGCAGCCGGATTGGCTTGTCGTCAACGCGACAGAAGGACATGACCGGTGCGCCCGTCCGCTCCGAGCCAAAGCTCGGAAAGGCTTGCGCATACTTGCCTTCGAGAAAAGCCGCTACCGAGAGAATCTCGGCTGCTGAGACGACGCCCTGGCCTCCGCGTCCATGGATTCGTATCTGAAACATGTATTACTTCCTGGAAGAGCAATTTCGCCACCAGGAAGCCGCGCAGCACGTGCGGTGCTTTCGTTGCCTTCCGACGCGCCATTTCGCAATGCCATGAGTGCGTTGGCGCAGTGATCTGCGGCGGAATCCTCATATAACTCGGGTCAACAAAGGGTAACCGGGCGTGGGTGTGCGCATGTCGCTTCGGAGAGAAAACTGCCGGTAAGACGGCTGACGTGCGAAAAATGAGCCGCCGATTCCTGCCTCTTGCGTTACTCGCGCTCTTACTGGCTCCAGTGGGCTTTCCAGCCGAGCCTGTTACGGTTCTGTTGCCCACCCCAAAGAAGGCAGGCGGTATGAGTTTGGAGGCCGCGTTAGCTGCCCGGCGATCCGTACGAGCCTACACCAGGCAAACGCTGAACCTGGCGGAAGTTGGCCAACTGCTGTGGGCGGCGCAGGGTGTGACCTCTCCGGATGGCAAGCGCACGGCTCCTTCGGCTATGCACCGTTACCCGCTCGAAATTGCCGTGGTGGCTCAGAACGTGGACGGTCTGGCCGGCGGGGCTTATCGCTATGTGCCCGCAAAGCACTCGCTCGAACTGCTCATCGCCGCGAAACCCGGTGACTCCCTGTTGGCTGGTGCTACACCACAAGTGCAGGTCCGGAGCGCCCCTGCCGTATTTGTCGTTGGCGCTGTATATGAGCGGATGGGTTCGGGGGCCAAAAACCGTACATGGACGGATTACGAAGCGGGCCTCGCCAGCGAAAACCTGCTGCTGGAAGCCGTTGCGCTCGGGCTTGGGGGTGTAGTCACTGGAGGCATCGAGCCCGCGACCGTTAAAGAGGCCATTAAGTTGACCGGCGGAGAGCAAGTAATCGTTGTGATCCCGGTTGGGCACCCCGCCGGATGAACAGGCGTTTGAGGATTGTTGCCTCGCGGGCGACTCTCATACTGGCGAATACTTAGTCCCTTCATCATTGGGTTTCCTCTGCTGTTATATATCCCTTCTCAAGCAGGTTCGCGACAATACGCCTGGCTGCCGATTCCGGATCTTCGCGATCTCCGTCCACCACAACATCCGGTTTTTCCGGCGGCTCGTAGGGTGTCTGGAGCCCGGGTACCGAGGATGCCTCAGCATTTCGAGCGCGCCGATAGATTCCCTTCGGATCTCTTGCCATGCAGACTTCGATGGGGCACTGGACGTACACCTCGATGAACCGGGGAATTGCCTGGCGAGCAGCTTCGCGCAAGGAACGGCGATTCGCCGTCGCATCGAAGATCACGGGCACGCCATGGCGGACGAGAAGGGCTCCGACCCAGGTCATCTGGCTGTAGAAGACCGTTCTCTCTTCCTCGTTGTAACCTGGATCGGGTGTGAACACCTGCCTCATCGCGTCGGATTCCAGCACAGCGGCATCAACTCCGTGCGCGGCGAGTTGAGATACGAGAGCACGGCTCACAGTCGATTTTCCGGACGCTGGAAGTCCGGTAAGCCATACCGCGAACGCTTCCCCGGCCTTACGCGCCACAGTACGTATTCACCTCGCGGGGATCGAAAGCCGGTCGGTCCAGGACAGCCAGAATAAAGTTGATCAGCTTTCGGCGGACTGCGTCGTCAAGAGCGGGATACCAAACCGGGCTGGCCATCACGAGACCGCGAAACGCGAAGTACGGTGCGGCTACCTCAAGAATCTCGCGGTCCCCTGTCTTTTCCAGGTATCGATCCCAGAAACGAAGAAACAGATCGCTGAAAGCCCCTTCGAGCCGCCCGCTGCGCTGCAGGGAGAAAAAGAGGTAGTTCGCCGTGAGACAGGTCACGTCGTCGGCTGGATCGCCGTACTCTCCGCGGGAACGATCGAGAAGCGCAAAATCCACGCCGTCGTGAAAAAGAATGTTCCAGGGATGGAAATCCCCATGAACCTGGCGCAGGCGATGAGCGCGGTCCTTCAGCCGCCACCTCCAGTTCACGGAACGATGCTCGATATCTTCGAGGACCTGTCTGGTAATGAACGGATGAGGCGGGTACGAGTCGGTAAGGCCCATAATGCACTCTCCGTGGCCGATTAGTTCGCGAATTCTCCGTATGTATAATCCTGCGTCATTGACCGGCATCCGGTGAATCGCCGCCAGATAATCACACAGGGCATCGGCGCGCGCGAAGTCGAGAGCGGTGGCTGCGCCACACTCACGGATCTTCTCCAAATCGCGGAAGTAGCCCTCGCCGGCAGCATAGTCAGTCAATAAGCAGAGTTCCTTGACCGCGCCGAGTGAGATCAAACCCTCGTCGGCGTCAAAACCGGCCACATCGAGAGAGCGGACATGCCTCGGGAGAAGATTGAAGGCCCGGTGTTCCCACAGCAGGATCTGCGCCCGATCGGCCATATGTTCATGACCAAACGGCCCTGGACTGATGGTATGAATCACCGCCCTGCGCCGCTTCCGATCGGCCGTCTCGTAGTCGACACGGACGGGGGTGCCATACCCGAACGCCTTGTCGCGCATCTCATTGGGCTCGTGTCCCAGCGGCGTCGCGCTCTTGACGGTGATCCGCTCTTTAAGAAGTGAGCACAGATACCGCTCAATATGTTGAAGCTTCATAGCCCACACCACTGTAATGCAGTTGCACTGCCACTCAGGGGCGCCAGGATTCCGCTGCAAACCGCTGCCACCGTTCCCCGTCCAGTCCACTGAGAGCCGCATCGCCCAGGCGGACGGTGTTCAGCAGATCGGGATTGCGGGAATGGATCAGGGCGCTCGATCCCGGGTGCCGGAAAAGACAATAATTCCGCGTGAGCGTGGTCAGATATTCGGGCCGGGACGGTCCCTTGACGACGGCGCATCCCTGGTCCCATGCGTCGGCGAAGAGGGCCTGCAAAACGGGTTCGAAGTGATCCGCGCGGCGGATACCGAGTTGGAGGAGATACGCCGTGGCGTGGCTTTTTGCGAAGTAAGCCAGCCATCCACACTTGACTCCGGCCGAATCGTGCACGATCAGTGTCCGGAACTGCCCGAAGGGCAGGGCCCGGGCCGCTTGCGCTGCCAGCCAGGTGAAGGATGCCAGATCGTAACGGGGTTTCAGTGGTTCGCGCCAGCCGATCTCCTCGATGCATGCGAACAGTTCTTCCGTAGACGCGGCTCGGACGGAAAAAGCCGGGCGGCGGATCCGGAATATGGGGAGGCGCGTCACCAGAAGATCCGCCGGTATTGTGGCGAGGGCCGCAACCCGGTGCAGAACTTTTCCCTTGCGGGAAAGAATGTCGCGGCCGGTTTCAAAAGGGCGCAGAACCCTCATCCAGTGCAACGAGTAGAAATGAGCCGGGAGGCTGCCGCACGCTTTGTGAAACAGATGTACCGGGTCGGAGGCGCCGTCGACCCAGGTCATGTCCTGCGGACCCTGGAAGCATCGGCGGAGCACCTGGATCGCAGCCGGGCTGCGGCGGTGATCGGGGTCCACCATGAATTGGGTAAGACTGGCGGCGACAATGTTTTGCCCGCGGAACTCCATCGGGCGTGGAACGACTCCCAGGGCTGCGATCACTTTTCCGTTTTCAAGGCAGACCAACGAGGGGATTTCCGGTGTCGCCCATGGGTTGCCGAGTAGTATTTCGCAGAAGTACTGAGACAAAGCTGCGCCGGGCTGCGTCGATTGTCCACGCATGGCACGAAAATAGAGGGTTGCGGTGGCGGCTGCGAATTCCTCACTGAACGGGCGGATCTCTGTCATAGGCTGGCGGGTCGCTTATTGCAGCATGTCGCTTATTGCAGGATAAGGGAACAGGGGCTTGTAGAGTAAAGGATTGAGAGTCCCGGAAGCGCTTCGAATCATACAGGGAGCCCCGCCGGACGCAGCGCCGTTTGCCGCATTGCTCGCTTGCGGTTGCGCTCCGCTGCATCTGAAGACGTTTCTGCACGCCCATTTGCAGCAAAGGCTCCCGCAGCAGCGGGTAAACGTATCTGAAGGGTTATACGGGGACCTGGCCGGGACACTGGAGCGCGCTTCGGATCAGTCTCTTCATGCGGTGGCACTCGTTCTGGAGTGGTCCGACCTGGATGCTCGTCTGGGCTACCGCTCGGCGGGACAATGGAGCCTGGCCGCGACGGACGACATTCTGAGGAGCGTTGCGGCTGCGCTTGCAAGGATCGCGGCGGCGATCGAAAAATTGGACCGAAGCGTCCGTATCGCGCTCTCTATGCCGGCGCTGCCGCTGCCGCCCCTGTTTCATACCAACGGAACGCAGGCGTCCGAGGCGGAGCTGGAGCTGGAAAATCAACTGGCGACGTTTGCCGCCCGGATGGCGCGGCGACCACGTCTGGCCGTGGTGCATGCGCGACGGCTTGCGGAGGAATCCGCTCCGGCCGGGAGATTCGACCTGAAGTCGGATCTGTTGATTGGATTTCCCTACACGGTGGCGCACGCCGATGCTCTGGCTGCGGCGTGCGCGCGCCTGTTGGTTCCTTTGGCACCCAAGAAGGGGATCATCACGGACCTGGACGACACACTTTGGAGCGGCATTGTGGGCGAGGTAGGCGCGCAAGGAGTTAGCTGGGAGCTAAGCCGGCATCATCATCTGCATGCGCTTTATCAGAACCTTCTGGCCTCTCTGGCCGAGCAGGGGACCCTGGTGGCGGTAGCCAGCAAGAATGACCCGGAGGTCGTAAGCAGCGCGTTCAGCCGGACCGATCTGCTGCTGCCCCCGGAACGGATATTTCCCATCGAGGTGCACTGGCAAACGAAATCCAGCTCGGTGTCGCGGATTCTGGAGGCGTGGAATATCGGGGCCGGCGATGTGATTTTTGTGGACGACAGCCCCATGGAACTGGCCGAGGTGGAAGCGGCTCATCCAGGAATTCAGTGCGTGCGTTTTCCGCAGGGCGACTACACGGCGGGCCTCGCCATGTTGCGCCAGATCCGCGATTTGTGCGGCAAGGACCGGCTCACAGGCGAGGACACTTTGCGCCTGGACAGCATCCGGCAGGGGGCGGAGTTCCGCAGGATGGCCGAAGAGGGCGCCGTCTCCGACAGTTTTCTTGAGCAGGCGGGGGCCGTCGTGACCTTCGATTTTGCGCCATCGCCGGAAGACACGCGTGTTCTCGATCTGGTAAACAAGACCAACCAGTTCAACTTGAACGGCATCCGCCGCACGGATGCGGACTGGCAGGCCGGGAACCGCATGCAGGATGCGGTGGTGGCCGTGGTGAGCTACGAGGATAAATTCGGGCCTTTAGGGAAGATCGCCGTGATTCAGGGCTGCCGCAACGGCACTGCCTTGCAGGTGAAAACGTGGGTTATGAGCTGCCGGGCGTTTTCACGGCGCGTGGAATACCAGTGCCTGCGGGTTCTGTTTGACCGCTTCAACCTGACCGCGATCGGGTTCGACTTTGCGGCTACGCCGAGAAACGGTCCGCTGCAGGAGTTTTTCGCGGTCCTCTTGGGTGACAAGCCGGCCGGGCATGTAACTCTATCGCGGGTAGAGTTCGAGTCGCGATGTCCCGCGCTGTTTCAGCGTTTGGTGGTAGCCGGGGACGGCCGGAAGGAAAAAACATGGACGAATTGAGCATGAGCCCGAGGCTCGTGAGTTGTTTTCAGGTAGTGTTTCCGCAATTGCCGGTGGAGAAAATCCCGATGGCGGATCAGGGCTCGGTTGAGTCCTGGGACTCGGTGGCGGCAATTACTTTAGTCAGCGTGATTGAAGACGAATTCCA
The DNA here is from genome assembly GCA_049516355.1 of Bryobacteraceae bacterium. Classification (GTDB taxonomy): domain Bacteria; phylum Acidobacteriota; class Terriglobia; order Bryobacterales; family Bryobacteraceae; genus BOG-234. Next base: position 11,719 of record JBEKTF010000056.1, read on the forward strand.
GGTAACTCTTGACCTCGAGCTACTGCCGGAATTGACCTCATTTGCGGCAATTCTGGCGTATTTGCAGACCCTGCGACCGGTAGCATGAAGGGAGCCAACTATCCTGCAAACGCGATGAATTCAGGAATATCCATCACCGTCGTCCATCGGCTCAAAGAGAGGAGAATTTCAGCAACGCCAGACACTACTCTTTCGGCGTAACGACAATGCACGACATCCGATTCCTCACGGCGAGAACGAAACATGCGGTCAAGAGAGGCTTGAAGCGAACGGCTCGGACGATTGGATATGACATTGTCAAATATCATTCGGAACCCGTTAGTCCACGCGCATTTCCTCAGGATTTCACTCCCCATCACATTTCAATCCTGACTAAAGTCGGTCCGTATACTCTTACGTCGCCCGAACGTATCTATTCCCTGATTGAAGCCGTTACCTATGTTGTCCGGGCAAAGATTCCCGGGAGCATTGTGGAATGCGGCGTCTGGCGCGGCGGAAGCATGATGGCGGCTGCTTTGACGCTCCGCAGTATGAAATGCGACGACCGGGACTTGTATCTGTTTGACACCTTTGAGGGAATGCCGAAGCCCCTGGCCTTGGATGTTCATGCCAGTGGACATGCCGCGATGACGGAGTTTCTTCAGGAACAAAGCGGCACCGACTGTTCGGCCGTGTGCTACGCGTCTTTGAACGAGGTCAAGTCGACGATGGCACGGACGGAATACAACCGGGACCGGGTGCATTTTATCAAGGGTAAGGTCGAAGAAACGATTCCCGCACGGGCTCCGGATTCAATCGCCTTGCTGCGCCTGGATACCGACTGGTACGAATCCACGCGCCACGAACTCGAACATCTCTTCCCGCGCATATCACCGGGCGGCATTTTGATCATCGACGATTACGGGGATTGGCAAGGGGCGCGAAAAGCGACCGATGAATTCATGACGAATCACGCGCCGACGTTGTTATTGAGCCGCATTGACGACACCGGCCGCCTGGCTGTCAAGATTTAGCGATTTCAACCGGCCCGTTTCAGCACGTGGCCGAGGTCTTGATTACGATCGCGTGTCCGTTTAGATTGTGCAGCACCACTCGATCGGTCTCGTCTACCTGCTCATTGACGTACTTCGTGATGCCCTCGCAGGCACTGAATCCGTAGTCGTCATAGACAACGATGCCTCCGGGAACGATACGATCCCAAATCCAGGCCATCACGTCCCGCGCGGAGGAATAGACGTCTACGTCGATGTGGCACAATCTGAATCGCGCATCAGGCTCGATCAGGTGTGCGGTTTCGTCGGGGAAAATGCCTTTGAGTATCCGTACATTTTTCAGGTTGAGGGTTCGGACCAGATCTTCGACGATATGCTGAGCAGTATCGGAGTGTTCACCGCCCTTATAGATCGTGTCGTGTGAGCCCGCCTTTACCACGCCTTCGAACGTATCGCACAGATAAACCGGGCCTTTCTCGGCGGCAAGCTGAGCTTTCTTCGCCATCAGAGCGCCGGTTCCGCCTCTCCAGACGCCGACCTCGAGTACCCCGCCACCAAGTTTTTCCGTCTGGCTCACCAGCGTCCAAAGTTCCCAGCAACGATACATATCGACAAGAGTATTGGGTCGAATCGATTCATATGCGGATAAAAACCCGGCGTCTGAATTCCAGGGCGCATAATTCGCGACGGGGTAGATATAGTCGTATCCAGACTGGCCCGTCGGCAGATGTGCGAGTTTGAAACCCAGTTTTCCAAGTGCCCTCTGGAGGGCTTTCCTGAGTGCCGCCAACACGGGTAGTGGGCCAGGCTGGAAATGTTCGCTCCTGGCAAGCGAAAAGATCTCGTACTTCTACGACACCGCCGAGACAGGTATTTCCCTCTTTTTCCGGAGATTCGAAAGAAAATTTGTGTAGCGCACGACTCTCCCGCGAAAGAGAGTCAAAATGAATACCACATAAACCACTCCTCCCGCAGCGACCTGCAGAGCCAGGCGGAGCTGAACTGGCCACGCCGTAGAGAAAAGCCGGCCGCTAATACCGAACAATGCAAGACACATGATTGCCGACCCTGCCACTGCGGGAAGCAGGGCCGCGGCATAGTCGCGGAAAGGTAACTGGATACTGCGCGCCAGCACGATCAGGAGAGGAAGAACGGTTAGCGGAGACAGAACGATCCAGGCCGCCGCTACTCCGCCCGTACCTTTCCACCGCGCCGCCACGATAAAAGCCAGCAGCATGACCACGAAGTTCATGATGGAGATTCGCATCGTGAATCGCGTCAAACGCTGCGAGACAAGCACCTGTTCCGCCAGCACACCGAGCACACGCACGATCATGAAGAGCCCCAGCCATTGCAGGGGCGCCGTCGCCGCCGCCCATCTGGCTCCCAATAGAACCGGGACCGCCTGCGGAGCCACAATCACCAGGCCCACCATGAGGGGCATGACGACAAGGCTGAGGAGTTCGGAAATAATCAGATAGTAGCGCCGCACAAGGGGAACGTCGTCCATCACATTGGCGAACAGCGGCGATGCGGTCCGCATGAGTAATGTACTGATTTTCTCCGCCGGGGCGCTCGCCAGGTTCATCGCCATGCGGTAAGTTCCCAGCGCCGACTCACCGAGGAACCGGCCAACGATAATTGCGTCGGCCATCCCACAAGCGGCGGAGGTGACCCGGCTGATGGCAACGTGACGCCCCATTTCGACGGGTTTCCGGATGTCGGCCCAGCGCGGCCATGCAAACGACAGAGGCTTCCAATAACATATCAGCGCTGTTGCCGCTATCTTCCCTGCGAGACCGCCGGCCCATAAAGACCAGAACTTCCACCCCGCCAATGCCGCCAGAACCGTCACTACGGCCTGCACGGAGACCATCAAAGCTTCCACCAGGGAAAGCCGCCGATAGTCCATGTCGCGTTGCAGGAGACCGAACGGCACCGCCTGAATGCCTGTGATTAGAAACGCAATGTTGTTGGCGACAAAAAACAGCACATGGTCGCTCCGAAAAAACAATGCGAGCAGAGGGGAGCCCAGCGCGGCCAGAACAAAAATTCCCGTGCACAGCAGAATCGAGAACATGTGCAACTGTCCCAGGGTTTTGCGCTCCAGTTCCGGCATGTGCAAGACGGCCGTTCCGATGCCAAACTCGGCCAGTACGTTTGTAATGTTGGTAAAAATGCCGGCGATTTCCGCGATACCTACGTCAGCCGGGAAGAGAATCCGGGCAACGGCCACTGTGGCGCCCCAGGTAAGAAATTGAGTCGCCCATTTTGCTCCGGCCGTCCAGGCAAGGCCACCGGCAAACTTCGCATCCAGACTGGTTTGATTCTGATTTTTATCAGGGCTCATCTTCCAGTTTGCATGCACCCCCATGATACTCGAAGGTCTCAGGGGCCCGTGTTCATCAACCAGCCCGCGGACAGCGTTATGCAGGTCAGAAAGCTATTCGAGTCCGAATGCGAGCAGGACGTTCCCGGGACGGCCGCCCGTGGTGCCGTAGCCGGAGTTCACGAAGACCATCCCATTCACGACGGTCGGACCGGAGGGCCCGAGAATGGAAGCACCCTTTGCCGGGACGCCATTCACAGTGTCGAAATTGCGGTTGGTATCGTACTCCCACAGGATGGTGCCGTCCTTAGCCGAGTAGGCACGGATTGCTCCATCGTTCGATCCCGAAAAAACAACGCCTGGAATCACCGTAATCGCAGCCGCTTGCGCCGCGTTGCAACCGCGACCTCCTCCGCACTTGAGCGGCGGAGGTGGCGCGAACCAGACGCGCTCGCCCGTCGTCAGCTTCACGGCGTGCAATCCGCCCGGCTTGGCCCGGCCGATGTCGGACACCGGAAAATAGGCGTTCTCGGAATCGACCGCGGAGCCGTACTCGAGACCGCCCCCCGTGCCACCTTCGCCGGCCCGGTATTGCCACACCACCGCGCCCTTCTTATCCGGGTCCATGCCGAAACCGACGCCTGATTTCTGCCCGATCACAATGAGATCGCGTCCATTGGGGAGCTTTGCAAGTATGGCGGCGTTGCCGAAGTCGAAGTCGAAATCCTTTTCGGCATCTTTGCAATCCGGCGCCTCGGGGCGGCATCCGTTGGCGACGTCGTTCGGCGTGGCCTGGTTGATCCAGCGAATCTTGCCGGTCTTCAGGTCGAGAGCCACAACGGCGTTCTCCGAGTTTGTGGTCGGGCCGGTGTAGTTGTTCCCCGTAGCGACATAAACCGCGCCCCGTTTTGCGTCGACCGTGGGCGAAACCCAAACGCTCGCGCCCGAAGGCCCCCACATCGTGGTCCCTTTGGCATTCTTGCCGCGCGGCTTTGCCGGTTCCTCCATATACGTCTTCCACTCCACGTTTCCGGTCTTGGCATCGAAGGCGGAAACGCTGCCGCGGAAAGTGCAGCACTCGTAGTCCGGATTCGATACCTCGAGTTCCTCGAAAGCGGAGACGGGCACATACAGGCGGTTGCGATACAGGGTCGGTGCACCGGTGATCCGTGCGAACGGGTGATCGTCGGCCTTGCGCACCCACAGTTTTTCGCCCGTGTAGGCATCGACAGCGTAGACGTTGGAACTCTGGTCGCCGAAGTACACAGCGAAACCGGGTGCGCCTTCGCGAGGACCAATCACAGTCGCCGTACGCACGCCGGCCTGCGCGACGAAGGCCCAGTAAATACAGCCCGTCTTCGCGTCCAGGGAGTACACCATTCCATTGGCGCCTCCGACGAACACGCGCCCGCCGACTACGCTCGGCTGCGCCCAGGCATTGATGGCATCGGGAAATCCGAAAGCCCACTTGAGTTTCAGTTGGGGTACCTGTGCCGGCGTCAGGCCAGCCTGAGCGGCAGGCTGGAAGCGAGTGTTGGTGGGCTCAGGACTCCAACCGTTCCAAAAGGGGCCGGAACCCGGACCCTGAAAGGGAGTCTGTGCGGGACAACGGCCTGTCGCTGCGCCCGTCACGTCGCCGCCCGGCGCTCTGCCAGTGAGATATTCAGCAATCGTGCGCCGCTCAGGGCCGCTGAGCCGCGAAGCCTGCACGCGCATGTCGCCGGCCATCGCGATCAGGACCGCCTCCGGAGTGAGCTGTCGCAAGACTTGCGGGTTAGGCGCACGCGCGTCTCCTCCGGCCTCGTGACACTTGCTGCACGATTGTTTGTAGAGCGCTGCGCCGTCCGGCACCTGCGCCCTCGCCGAAGGCGCGAGGCCGGCTATGAGCGCCGCGGCGGCAATCGCCAGAGGAGAAAATCCTTTTCGCATCGAGTTACTCCTGCAACAACAAAACTGCGGAATTTTCATGATCACACTAATTCGGATCACAACATCGGATCACAACATGCCGGGCTTCCGCCGCCCGGCCGGATCTGATAACTTTAAATACCTATGAGAACCCGTGTACTTTTCGCCTTCGCAACTTTCGCCCTCGTAACCTGGGCGGCTGCACCCGTTGCCGCTCAACTCGCACCACCGAATAATGCAGGCGTCACCATGGGTCACGTGCACCTCTTCGTCAAGAATGTGGATGCGCAAACCCAATTCTGGACCAACATGATGGGCGGCAAAGCCGTCACCAACGAGAAACTCGCCATGGTCCAGTTCCCGGGCGTCTTCGTCATTCTGCGCGAAGCCGATAAGGCCACCCCTCCCGCCGGCTCGGTCCTCGACCACTTCGGTCTTGTTTATAAAGACCTGCCTGCCGCGATCGCCAAATGGAAAGCCGCCAACGTTCCCGTCGAGCAAACGGGCACCAATCCCAATCAACGTTACGTCACCGCTCCGGATGGCATCCGGGTGGAGGTATTCGGAGACCCCAAACTCACGGTGCCCGTGCAGATGAATCACATCCACCTTTATGCCCCGGCAAAGGACATACCGCAGATGCAGGCATGGTACACGAACGCCTTCGGCGGCACGGTCTGCACGCGCGACAGTGTGGCGCGGCCAGGCAACCCCATCGATTGCGTCGACGTTCCAGGCGTGAATATTTCCATATCTCCCAGCGAAGGCCGCCGTGCGCCCAGCGTGGGACGCGCGCTCGACCATGTTGGTTTTGAAGTTACCGATCTGGCAGCATTCGCTAAAAGGATTGACTTCGCCAACGGAATCAACCTCGATGAGCCGATTCGTACCAGCGCCAACTCAAAACGCGTGAAAGTCGCTTTTATCACGGACCCGTGGGGGACCCGCATCGAGTTGACTCAGGGCCTGGCGCCTGCGGGGCTTTAGTTTTATAACGCCGATTCGTGATACGTTGGCACAGGAGGGTCCATGCTGCGCTACTTCTGTGCGGGTATGATTTTCGCGACACTTGCGTCTGGAGCTGAGTCGTCCGTCACGTTCAATAAGGACGTCCTTCCGATCCTTCAGCGGGACTGCCAGACTTGCCATCGGCCCGGCGAAATCGGGCCGATGCCGTTGCTGACGTATCAGGGCACGCGTCCGTGGGCCAAGGCAATCAAAACGGCGGTGCTGAGCAAGCAGATGCCGCCCTGGTTCGCTGATCCGAAGCATGGTCAGTTTGCCAACGACCGCAGTCTCAGCCCGGCGGATGTGAAGACCCTCGCGGCCTGGGCCGACGCCGGCGCGCCCGAAGGCGACGCGAAGGACCGGCCCGCTCCCGTGCAGTTCGTGGACGGCTGGAATATTCCGCAACCCGACCTCGTGGTCGAGATGCCCGTGGAATACGAGGTGCCCGCGAGCGGAACGGTCGAGTACACGTACGTGATCGTGCCAACCGGATTCACCGAGGACAAATGGGTGCAGGCCATGGAGGTGCGCCCGAGCAACCGTGCCGTGGTGCACCACGCCAATGTCTACATCCGCCGGCCGGGATCGCCCTGGTTGCGCAAGTATCCCGTGGGCGTGCCTTTTGTGCCCGCCGAGCAGAAAAACAGTTCTTCCGCGGGAGCTCCTCTGCTGGATGAAAACGTCGCTGGATTCACTCCCGGAAAACAGACCGTGGTTCTCACGCCGGGCGAAGCCAAGCTGATCCCCCCCGGTTCCGACATCGTGTTTCAGCTGCATTACACGCCCAACGGAACGGCACTGAAAGACCGCACCAAAATCGGATTTGTGTTCGCCAAAACGCCGCCGGAAAAACGTGTGGCGCGTATTTACGCGGCCAACAACAGCTTCACGATTCCGCCCGGGGCGCAGGAATATCGCGTGGAAGCCTCCACCACATTGCAGGCCGACAGCGTGCTCGTATCGCTGAAGCCGCACATGCACCTGCGTGGAAAATCGATGGAGTTTCGTGCCGTCTATCCGACCGGGGAGAAGGAAATCCTGCTCAACGTGCCCCAGTACAGTTTCAACTGGCAGCTCGAATTCATCCTCGCTCACCCCAAAACGCTGCCCAGGGGAACTCGTCTGGAAGTCACGGCAACCTTCGACAACTCGCCGAACAATCCCTATAACCCGGATCCCGCGAAGGCAGTTCGCTGGGGCGATCAGACCTGGGAAGAAATGGCGATCGGCTATTTCGAGGTTGGTTTCTCTCCGAGCCTCGACCTGACCGATCTTTTCCCCGCGCGGTTGAAGCAGCTCGAGTAATTCGGCGTTCTGGGGCGAAGCCTCAGTGAATTTCCACCAATTCCAGAGCCTCGCGGCTCGGACCTTCGATCATCACGGCGCGGAGGTTGCCCAAGTGATAAGGCTTCGTGAGAAACGTCACGTGCTCGCGCCGCAGCTTGGCGATCCAGGCATCGAGATCCGATACGCTGAGCGCGATGTGATCGGCAAGATGACCACGGCTGCCGATCAGCGGCGTGTCGTTCTGCTGCACATGCCACGTCAGCGCAACGTCGTCGAACGTTACGCCAGCGGGCATGCGGAACATGCCTTCACGCTGAAGTGCCGGCCAGGAGCGCTCCGGCCGGGGCACCTTACAGTTGGCCTCGCTATAGCGCGATTTCCCGGGAGCGTTCAGGTGCTCCTGATACCACAGCTCTGCACAGTAGGGATTCTCCTCGAAGAGGTGGACGTGATTGAAGCGCTCCGCTGGCATGTTGCCCTGATACTCGATGATGGCGCCATCGGGGCCTGCGAGGTAAGCGAAGCCCGCTCCATGAGTTGGCTGAACGCCTTTCGCTTTCGCATCGGCGATCTCCGCTTTGGTCAGTCCGAGAGATCCGCCGACTCCCGGCCAGGTATCGCTGCTGACGAAGACGGACCCGCCTTCGTCCGTTGTGTAGAGCGGCAGGAGATGAACCTCACTGCGTTGCCGGTATATTTCATAGCTCTTGTGCACATCGACGACGTGCCAGCCGAAGTGCCAGATAGCGGTCTGGGGCGCGGTCGGCGGGGGGGTCTTCACCCTGGTGAAAAGGACATACACTTTTCCCGCTTTCAGCGCGGGGAGACCTGCAAAGCTCGCTTTCACCGTGCTCGGGAACTGGCGCGTGTAAAAGGCAATCGCGGCATCGGGATCCACCGAGTTCAAGTGAAGGTGGTGGAAGCCAGGGGTGGGAAGCTTCTCGGGAACAGCCTGAGCCGCCGCGACGCGACACACCGCGATCGCCATCAACGCGATCGTTACTAAAGGGATCGCCGCGAGTCTCATTCGTTTATCGGCCATAGCTATTTGCCCGCCACGGGCTTAAAGCGCTGAATGCGCCGGCCCCAGTCGGTTTCGGCGACGTAAATATTGCCCTTGGAATCCACGGCCATGGTGTGCGCGTGAATGAAGCTGCCGACCTGATGGCCGGCACGCCCGAAACTGGCCAGAATTTTTCCGCTCTCGTGATCCAGAATGTGAATTTGTTCGTTCCGCCCGTTCACCACATACATATACTTCTGCTGCGGATCGGGCGAAAATGCCACCCACCAGGCCGTACCCCGTTTGTCGGGCAGAGTGGGCGTGCCGGTCGGAATCATGATGTTGCGCTTGAAATTCCCCATCTTGTCGAAGACCTCGATGCGGTCGCCCTGCCGATCACACACATAAACCAGACCATCGTTGCCGATCGCGACGCAATGCACCACCTGCGAGAACACGCCCGGAGCGCCCGCCTGTGTCTCGGCGTCGGTCGCCTGCCGGCCCCACTGGCGCAGGAAATGGCCCTCCTTATCGAACACCACCACGCGCCGGTTGCCGTAGCCGTCCGCTACATAAACATCGCCATTGGTGGGATCCACCGCGATGCCCGCGGGATTGAAGAGCTGCTCGTGACTTGAGTTCAGCGGCTTGCCTTTGGCCGTGCCGTCGCTGCTATCGAACTTCCCGCGCGTGCCGATCTGCAGCAGCAGTTTGCCGTCGTGGCTGTACTTCTGGATGATGCCGTCGTCGTTGCCTCCCACCCAGAAATTGTTTTCGCGGTCGAAAGCGCAGCCGTGGATTGAGTTGGGCACTTTGTCCGGGTCGCCGATTGACGCGATCACTTTGCCTGCGCTGTCGAACATGATGATCGAGGGCGCTGAGATCTCGGTCTCGGCTTCCTCCGCCGTGATGTTACGGCGATTGACGATCACGACGTGATCGTGCGAATCCGTGCACACGCCGCCCACCTGTCCCGTGATCCATCGGTCCGGCAGAGGTTTCGGCCAGGAGGGATCGACCTCGAATTTCAGCCCATTCTGTCCCGGCAGGGCCAGCGCAAAAAGAAACAAGCCGGTTGCAATTTTGAGCTCTATCATCGTTGCGATTTACTCGAACTTTCTGCCGCCCAGATAGACGGCCTCGATTCCCCGCATGTTGGTTATGTTCTCGAGAGGGTTCCGGCCCAGCACCAGCAGGTCCGCGGCCTTACCCCTGAGCAGCGTACCGAAATCCCTGTCGATGCGCAATGTCTCCGAAGCGCCTTTGGAGAAAGCCTGAATCACCTGCATCGGCGTCAGCCCCGCCTCCACCATCAACTGCATCTGCCTGTGCTCGGCGAAACCCTGAATGAAAAAACGGTCGAGTGCGCCGCCGCTATCCGTGCCGAGCGCGATCCGCACGCCCGCGTCCGTCAGTTTTTTCAGGTTGATCTTGTCGATTTCGAACATCCGCTTAAACTGCTCGTGCTGCGGGTCCCTGGCCTGTTCGGCTTGCTTTTGCGCCAGCTTGGCGGACTGCTCGCCCCTCAGCCCCTTGCGGAAAAACGGATCGGCGAGCCATGCGGGCGATTCGCCGTAGACGAACATCGATTCCTCGCGCGCCAGCGTGGAGATGAGCGACACGTTGCGCTGCTTCAGCGTGGCGATGAAGTCGTCATCGATCACGCGGTCGCGCACGCCGTGCACCAGGATGTCGACGCCCAGATCCACCATCTTCTTTGCGTCCGCATACTCGACGATGTGCGCCATGGTGGTCTTGTTGTACTTGCGCGCCTCGTCGAAGACAGCCGCGCAGAACTCCGGAGTGAGCTTCGGATACTTGCCGCCCTGGCCATCCACCCAGACCTTGACGAAATCCGCGCCTTTGGCAACGATCTCGTCGACTTTGGCGCGGGCCTGCTCCGGCGTCTTCACTTCCGAGCCAGGAATGTTGGGAGCCGACATGAAGCGGTACTTCACCGTCAGGATCCGCGCTCCCCGCAGATTCCCGCGCTTCTGCTCCTCCTTGAATTGAGCGATGTCATCGTCATCGAAGGACATGCTGGTCGTCGTGGTCACGCCGTACAAAGCGTACTGGCGAAGCTGCGGATCGCGGTTCGGGCCTACATGGCCGTGGGCGTTGATGATGCCCGGCACGATGAATTTGCCGGTCAGATCCACCACTGTGGCGCCGGCTGGGACCTGAACCAGCGATGAGGGGCCGATGTCGCGAATACGCCCGTTCTCGATCACGATCGTGGCGTCTCTTTGCGGCGTGTTACCCGTGCCATCGATCACGGTCGCATGAGTCAGCGCGGTGACCTGCGCTGCCGCACCCGAGGCGAACCAAAAGCCCACGGCAATGAGTGTCCGTAGTTTCATGGGACCGCTTCAATCTACTATATGGAAAGAGGTCCAGAACGATGAACAGGAAACATTGCCCGATTCCAGCCATTTCGGGATTGATCGCGATCGCGCTCGCCGCGACCGGCGTTGCGCAACAGGGCGGGCGCGGTCCGCAGGTTCCACCATTGCTGCTCACTGTGAATGGATTTTCGGACGGCGCCGAAGTGCCCCTGAAATACAGCTGCTCCGCAAAACCGGCAGGCGTGTCGCCCGCCATGGAATGGAAGCAGGTTCCTCCGGGAACACAGAGCTTTCTGGTGCTGGTGCACGATCCGGAACCCCACCCTGGCAAGGGCCTGACGGACGTAACGCACTGGCTGATCTGGAACATTCCGGGGACCGCTACCGGGCTGCCCGAAGGGGTGGCGGCCGGCGCCACGCTTCCCGACGGGGCGCACCAAATGAAGAGAGGAAATGGCCCGAACGCCGTCGCCGGCTATGGCGGGCCGTGCGCGCCTCCGGGTCCCGACCATCACTATACCTGGGAACTCTGGGCCCTCGATACGATGCTCGACGTACCGGCGGACGCTACTCGGGCCGACGTGATGAAGGCGGCTGACGGGCATATCCTCGGAGCAGCCGAGTGGATCGGGATGTTCCATCGGGCACCTGCGCAATAGCCGCACTACCGAAACAAGGCTGGCGTTGAGCCTCGCGAGCGAATAAACTGTACCTCGATGATGACATCGAGACTGCCGTTTGCCCTGTTGCTCCTGGCTCCCTGTCTTTTGCCGTATCGAATTCACGCAGCCAGTTACCCGGCACCGGTCGAGGGCGACTGGGTCGTGCATGACTTCCGTTTTCACTCGGGCGAAACCCTCCCCGAACTGCGGCTGCACTACACGACCATTGGATCGCCGTCGGGCGACCCTGTGCTCATCCTGCATGGAACCGGGGGCGCGGCCTCGGGGTTTCTGAACGATCGCTTCGCTGGAGAGCTTTTCGGTCCGGGACAACCCCTCGACGCGGCGCATCACTACCTCATCCTGCCCGATGCCCTCGGCGCCGGTAAGTCGTCCAAACCGTCCGATGGCCTGCGCACCCGATTTCCCCATTACACCTATGACGACATCGTGGCCGCTCAATACCGGCTCGTTAAAGAACACCTGGGGATTGCGCACCTCCGCCTGATCGTCGGCAATTCCGCCGGTGGAATGCAGACATGGATCTGGGGCGAAACGTATCCCGACTTTATGGACGCGCTGGTGCCTCTGGCTTCGCAGCCCGTGGCGATGTCGGGCCGCAACTGGATGATGCGACGCATGCTGATCGACGACATTCGTAACGACCCCGAATGGAACGACGGCAACTATACACGCCAGCCAGCTGGTTTTCAAAGAGCGCGTGTCTATTTCGGCCTGGCAACATCCGGTGGCTCACAAGCCCTCTATCGCGTCGCTCCCACGCGGGAAAAGGCTGATGCGCTGATCGCCCAGCGCTTCGCACAACCCCCGGCGGACGATGCCAATGACATTCTGTACGCCTTCGAAGCTTCGCGCGATTACGATCCCGCTCCGCGCCTCGAAACGATCACCGCGTCCGTGCTCGCGGTCAACTCAGCCGACGATGAACGAAACCCTCCCGAGCTCGGCGTTATGGAACGTGAGATTCGTCGCCTCAGGCACGGCCGCTATGTCCTCATCCCCGCAGGTCCGGACACAGCAGGACATGGCACCACCGGTTTCGCAAAGTTTTGGAAAGACAATCTGACCGAACTCCTGCACCATTGAGGTCAGGCGGAGCTTATTTGTCGGCTTCGAATGTGATGCTGGTATCGGCCGTGAACTTCTTGTAATTCCGGAACTCGATCACGTTCCGGCTGCACTGGTTTGTTCCGCGCGCACAGCTCAGCGCCTCGGAATGGGTCGGTAGCAGATACTTACCCTCGCCGATGAACACATAGTCGTAATCGACCGCCGATTCCACCGTATCGAGAGGGAATCCTCTCGGCAGATTCTGCGCCGCCAGTTCGATCCGCAACACCCGGTAGTTCTCTTTGTCGATCCAGATGGAACCCGTGTAGGCCGGCATGTAAGACTGGTGCTCCGACTCCACGTGCCAGTGCGAGTTCGGCTGCTCCACCGAAAAGTCATAACGGAATGCGGCCCGGTTCACGATCGTCGAGGCCCTTTTACCGTGGAAATCGGCATTGGTGAGGGGCGACAGCACATCCTGAAGCAGACTGGAGAACTCACCGCGCGACCACGACCCGGTCTTTTCGGGGTCCTCCCTGGGCGGCTTGCCGTTGACCAGGATGTTTTTGTATTTCTCGGTGCCATCCTCCTCGATCACGTCGGCGGTGACGTTGTCCAGTGCCTGCCAGGAGGTCCTGCCGCCACGCGCGGTTTCCGTCGCGTATCGCGTGGTGAACTGCTTGACCACGTAATTGGGTAGCGTTTCGCTGAAAGAAAAAGCGGCATCCCGGGCCTGATCGATGAACGGATCTCCGGTTGTTGCCATCCTCTGCGGCATTCGCGCGCTCGCCGGTGAGATTCCGTCCGAAGGCGCGCCAACCTGCGGCAGCGAGGGTGCCCGCGTCACGCCGTTAACGTCATCGGCATGAAGGCTCGGGCGTGCGTCGGCGACCGTGGTGCTGGAGTCCGTCGATTGCGCGCTGGTGTCGGCCGGGCGTGCGCGCCGCAACCGCGGCGGACCGTTGTCACCATCGATTGGCGCAGACGTAGTTGTTGGGACGGAACCGCTCGGGGTGATTTGCGCTTTCGTGGTGTCGTCCGAACTGGAAGCCGCCCGGCGCATTCTGGGCCTGTCGGGGTCGTTATCGCTTGAGGAACTACTACTTGATGATGAACTGCTCGATGAGCTGCTGCTGGTGGTGTTGTCGCTCGAACTCGAAGCCGCCCGGCGCAGCCTCGGCCGGTCGGGGTCGTTATCGCTTGAGGAGCTGCTACTTGATGACGAACTGCTCGAAGAACCACTGGCGGTGTTATCGTCTGAACTCGAAGCCGCCCGGCGCAGCCTGGGCTTGTTGCTGTCGTTACTGCTGGATGACGAGTTGTTCGAAGCGGTGCTGGACGAGTTGTTCGGAGCGCTGCCCGAAGAACTGCTCGAAGAGGTGCCGATCCCCAGCGGACGCGAGGTATCGTCGGTCGCCAGAGAGGCTGCGGAGTGCTCTTCCGGAGTGCCTTCCTTTACCAGCGTCATCTTTACGGCATGGTAAACGCTCTTATTGTCCTGGTTTGCGCTGATGCTCACGTGATCGCCCGGCTGAAAATCGCCGATTTTGGCGGAACCGCCAGAAGCATTGACATATTTGGTCGAGCCCGCGATCGAAACGGTGGTGATTGTCTTGTCGTCGGACTCGATAACGAGATCTTTGTCCTCGATTTTCCGCAACATCCCGGTGAGTGTAGTCGCGCTGTTGGCCTGCTCGCCGGGCCGCGGTCCCTGCTGGCCTCCCGGTTGCTGGCCTCGCGGATACCGCTGGCCGGGGTATCCGCCGCCGGGGGGATATCCGCCACCCGGATATCCACCACCACCGGGAAAAACGATCTGGCCCCATCCGGGAAGGCTGGCCAGCAGGAGGACGGTGAGTAATGAGGGGAACCTGCGCGCCATAGATCCTCTGGACGAAGGCTACAGCGACTGGGTTACGAAATCAAGCCCTCCCCCAGCCCGCCTGTTGCCCGGCAAACGAAAACCGATCCTTCTCCATCATAAATCACGGTCAGAAATCATTGTGATAGACTGCTCCAAGTCAGTTTGGAGAAATATCACATGATCCGTGCCCGGTGGATTCTGCTTGCTGCTCTTCCTGGCATCTTCTTTACGACTGATCAACTGCTGGCCCATCACTCATTTGCGGCAGAATATGACGCCGCCAAACCCGTCACGCTGCAAGGTAAATTCACCAAAATGGACTGGGTGAATCCTCATTCCTGGATCCATATGGAAGTGGTTAACAAGGAAACCGGTAAAGTCGAAACCTGGGACGTGGAGACCGGACCTCCGAACACCCTCTACCGGAACGGTTGGCGGAAGACTGCCATCAAGGAAGGCGACGAGATCGTCGTGGTCGGAAACCTGGCCAAGAACGGATCGAACACAGTCAACGCCCGATCGGTGAAAACCCCCGACGGCCGGACTCTTCTCGCCGGCTCGTCAGGGGGCGATAATCCTGAATCCTCCTCCAAAAAATAGAGCCATGAAAGTCCTGGTTCTGATGGTTTGCATTCTCGCGCCGCTCGGATTTGCCCAATCGAAAACGCCGGCTTACACCCCGCCCCGGTTGGCCGACGGCAAACCGGATTTGAATGGGATCTGGGAGGTCCGATCAAAGATCGGCCAGGATATCGCGAGCGCGATTGTCGATCCGGCGGATGGCAAGGTCCCGTATAAGAAAGAAGCTTTGGTTCAATTGCGGGATAACGGCAAAGAGCGGGCGGGCCGGGATCCGTTAAATAAGTGCAAGATGCCCGGCGTGCCACGCCTCATGTACATTCCTTATCCCTTCCAGATCGTACAGTCGACGAACCAGCCCGTCATTGCAATCCTTTCGCAATACGTCCACATCGTTCGCAACATCAATATGAAAGGCGAGCACCTGGACGGTCTGGATCTCTGGTTGGGAGATTCGCGAGGCCGATGGGAGGGTGACGCCCTGGTTGTCGACGTAACCAACTTCAACGATCAGACCTGGCTCGATGCAGCCGGGAATTATCATAGCGATGCTTTGCACGTGGTCGAGCGATTCACCCGAACGGGGCCTGATGTCATTACCTACGAGGCAACCATCACCGATCCCACGGTGCTGACCAAACCTTTCAAGATCAGGATGCCTTTAGCCCGTCACACGGAGAAGAATTTCCAGCTTCTCGAATATGAATGTTACGCGGTCAAAGAAGGCCCTACTGTGACGGTAGGAGATAAGCCCGATCCGGAACACAGCAAATGACAGGCCTGGCGATAAGAAGCGGGTTAGTGGTCTTACTCACGATCTCCGCGGCAACGTATGCTTACGCCCAGGCGCCCGGCCCGGTCAACCCTCTTCTCACGGCGAATCCCTATTTCTCGCCACCGGAGGTTAAGGGTGGCCCGGTGCCTCGTTTGCCCGATGGCAAACCGGATTTGCAAGGCGCGTGGCTGCAACGGACGTCGAACAATTCGATGTCGATGTTTTCCGTCGAGAAAACACCTGGGCATCCGAAGACATCGATTCCGCCCACGGCTGGAATCATTGTAGACCCCCCGGACGGCGTGATCCCCTATCAACCCTGGGCCAGGCGGAAGCAAATCGACCTTTCGGAGAACCACATGATCGAGGAGTCTGACGCGCATTGCCTTCTGGGCGGTGTGCCTCACCAGATGTACACGCCCTTCGGCGTTCGTATTCTCCAGCCGCCGGGTTATGTCGTGATGACCTGGGAGTTTATGCACGCTTATCGTGTCATTCCGCTTGACGGACGGCCTCACATCGATCCCAGTATCAAACTGTTTGAAGGCGATTCACGAGGCAAGTGGGACGGCGACACGCTGGTAATCGACGTAACCAACCAGACAGGGCGCACCTGGCTCGATCAATCCGCTAATTTTCATAGCGACGCGATTCACGTGGTCGAACGGATCACGCCGATCGACTCCAATAACCTCGCCTACGAGGCTACGCTTGAGGACCCCAAAGTCTATACGCGGCCCTGGACGATCAAGTATTTTTTCAGCAGAATTCTCGATCCCAACTTCGAGCACCTCGAATTCGCCTGTATCGAGGGCGAAGTGGACTTGACCAAGCACTGAATTGGTGGCGAACTATGTTGGCGCGGGCGTGAGTCTGTCCAGCCAGCGCGCTGTCGAGGGCGCTTTTTCCGGAGGAGCCAGTTTGAAGCGCAAACGAATCAGCTGGATCAGGTTGGAGATGGTTCCTTTGAAGTCGGGGCTCCGGATCGCGCGCAGACAGTAATCGATTGCCTCATTAATGACTGCCGGTAAGGACGGCAATCGATTCCGCTTGTATTTCAGTGTATTTTTCGCTGCCATCGTTGCCCGAGTCCTTTTCGTTTCCTTTCGATAAGAGAAGAACGCGACTTGAAGCCGCGTCTCCAAAAAATGCGGGGCGCCCCACTATCTGAGAACCCTCAGACCAGGCCTTTTTGGTTTCCCGGAAGGAACCGGGGCCGCACCAATAACGGGAGCGCCTGCCGCCCATTGTTTCGACATTCACCGCGACCAGAGCCTCGAGGACTGTACGGTTTAGTGACCAGATGCGTCATGGGTACGATCTGGTTCTCGATTGGACGGTAGCAGCGTTTGCGAGAGATCGTGAACATCGAAGGGCTGGAGAGCGTCGTAAGTTCATGAATAAGAACAGCAAGATTTATTTTCGTTCGCCGTCACCGATTGTTGGGTGGCGCAAGGTGTTATCGAATTCTCACGACACGGTATCGAATAAGGAGATACCTTTTCATCACGGGGTGAAGCCTATTCCACCAATGCAGCCAAGTTGTTGGCAAGAGGTGGAACAGGCTTCACACGGTGCTGAAAAAGTCCCTCACACGACAAAGGCGCAGGCGAAAACGCCTACTCCACGACGAAGAATCAATAGCTTGCAAGACCGTGGAGTAGGCCTTTTGGCCTGCAGCTTACTTTTTC